>NZ_LSJI01000119.1 GCF_001557235.1 Phenylobacterium sp. CCH9-H3
GGCGGTTGGCCTCGTGCAACGTGTCGACGATCGCGGCAAGCTCCACCATGGGGGGACGCGGTGGTGACGTGAGGACGGCCACAAGCATCTGGAGCGTTCCTTTCGTGGCCCGAACGCGCCCCGCATGCTGACAGCACATGCGCCTGAAGTGGCGAGGCCGACTATGGTCCCAGGAGGGGGGTGTCGTCGAGGCTGATCCACGACCTCCAAGGCTGAGGACGCCCTGAAGCCGATCCGGGTCTGCGATCTCGAGGCGAGCGGCGCCGGGCATACGCCGCTTCGCCGGCGCGGCGGGGCGTAAGGGACGCGGACCGGGTGGTGGCGACGGCCGGCGAACCGATCCCCGGCGCCGTCGCCGGGGTCACGGACGGCCACCGTCAGGCCACGGCGCGCGCCGGCCCAGCCGCGGGGCCGGTCGACCGGCAGCCCCCTGGTCCGAGCCGGCGCCTGCGACGTCCCCGCCAACGGGACCGGGAAGCGGGTTCTGCGGCCCGATGTCGCCAGCGCCTTGCGGCATCCGGCCGCACGTCGGCTTAAGTTCGGCGTAAGCATGGCTACTCATTTTGGGGCGGATGTCGCGTCCCGAGTTTCAAGTGTCCGAGGCCGGGGCCGCGACTCCCTCCGGGACCCTTGAACCCATTCTCCAGCCGGACGCCGCCGCGCAGCTGGAGCGGCTCGGCGTATCGGAGCTCATCCGGCAGGGCAGCGTGCAGCTCATCGGACTTGCGCCGATACAGGCGCGGCTTGGCGATCGATGGGCCCGCAGAGCGCCGCAGGTCTGGACGCACTTCGCCACCGTGCTGCGCAAGCAGCTCCCGCCGCACGATTTCGTTCTGCAGATCGACGATCTCCACTTCCTCATCGCCCAGACCCAGGAAAGGGGCGCCGCGGCGCAGGCCATATGCCTGCGGCTTGCGGGTGAGCTGATGGCGTTCTTCCTGGGGACGGCGTCGGACGAAGACATCCATGTGAAGATGGTGACCGCGGCCGGGAACGGACATCTGACCTGTGAGCCCCTGGATGTCCGGGCCGCACGTGGCGCCCAGGCCCTGCCGCCGCCTCTGGCGCCAGCCCGGGCGGAGTCACCCCTCAAGCGGACCAGCTTTCCGCTGCTCACGCGACAGGGCCGACGTCTCAAGGTCATCGTGAGCCTCGAGCCCATGTGGGTGCTCCAGGATCGTCCGCGCGCCGTGGGGCACTACGCAAGAACGACTTTGCAGGACGAGACCACCGAGCGTGAGGTAGGCGCGACCGCACGCAACCGGCTGCTCCCCGGCGAACTCCTCGATATCGACGTCGCGGTGCTGACCGAAGCCCTGTCGCTTCGCGCGGCCTCGCCACGGTCCTCCGGCGGGCTACTCGTGCCGATCTCCTATACGGCGATCTCGAACTCCAACGCCCGCTACCGGCTACTGCATGCCATCGAAAGCTTCAGCGCCACCGATCGGGGAAGCTTCGCCTGGGAACTGATGGATCTCGAGGAGGGGCTTCCCGCGAGCCGGCTGGCGGAGATGGTCGCGCTCATCCGGCCCTGGTGCCGAGGGGTCGTCTGCCGCGTGGGCGCAAGCCGGCACGCAGCGGAGCAGCTACGGAGCGCAGGAACCACCGCATCGGTGGCGTCCGGTGGGCTGCCATTCGGCTCGCGGTCGCTACGGCAACTGGAGCCCTTCCTGACCGCGCTTCGGCGCACCGTTCCGGCCGTGCTGCTGCACGACGTGCCGCCCCACCTGTCAAACGCCGCGGGAGCCTCCGGTGCGAGCCACGCCACCTTCGGACAAGCCGTGATCGGCTACGTCGATGACTGATCGCTTCGCCGCCCTGGACCTGTCGCCGAACGCCTACGCGGTGGTCGACGCCGACCTGCGGATGGTCTGGGTCAACAACGCCCTGGCGCGGCAGGCCGACGTGCCGCGCGATCAACTGATCGGGCGGAGGGTCTTCGACGGCATTCCCGCGTACAACGAGCCGCAGAACTTGGCCGCCCGCGAACTGGTGCGGCGATCGGTGGCCAAGGCCCTGGCGACGGGAGAGACCGACCGCACGCCGCTCTACGCCTTCGATCCGCAGGGCGGCGCGCAGGTCTTCCTGACTGTCAGCCACACGCCCATCGCGGATGAGGATGGCCAGGTCCGCTCGGTCCTCGCGCACGTCGTCGAGGCCACCGATGTGGTGCGGCTCCAGACAGAAGGCTACGACGCCGCGAGGCCGCCCGCGTCACTGCCGGAGGTGGCCTCCTACATCGTCTCCAGCGCGCTCAATACCCAGGCGGCCAATCGCACGCTCATGGCCGAAACCGAGCGGCTCAGGCAGATGTTCGAGCAGGCGCCTGGATTCATGGCCTTGCTCGTCGGCCCCGACCATACCTTCGCGCTCGTCAATGCGGCCTACCGGCGGCTGGTCGGAAATCGCGAACTGATCGGACGACCGGCGCGCGATGGCGTGGCCGACATCTACGATCAGGGCTACGGCGAGATTCTCGACCAGGTCCGCCGCACCGGGGAGGCCTTCGTCGGCTCCGAGATGAGCCTCGTGACGCACCAGGACAGCGTCGAGCCGCTCCACAAGTACGTGGACTTCGTGTTCCAGCCGCTGATTGATGAAGCCGGAGAGGTGTTTGGCATCTTCCTGCAGGGGCAGGAGGTGACGGAGCGGGTCAACGCCGCGCGCACGCAGAACCTCCTCGTGCGCGAGCTGCGCCACCGCGTGAAGAACACCCTCGCAACGGTGCGGGCCATCGCCACGAGGACCGCGCGGACCGCCGAAACCCCCGAGTCCTTCATCAAGGCCCTCGAAACCCGCCTGATCGCGCTTTCGACGGCCCACGAGCTGCTGACCCAGGGCCGATGGGAGCGCGTGCCGCTGCGCGATCTCGTCGAGGGCGAACTGCGCCCGTTCGATCTGTCGCGGATCAGCATCGAAGGCCCGGATGCCTGCCTGCCGGCGCGCGTGGCGATGCCCATGGGCCTGGCGGTCCACGAACTGGCGACCAACGCGGCTAAACATGGCGCGCTCTCGGTGAGCGCGGGCTCGGTCGACATCGCCTGGTGGGTCATCGAGTCAGGGCCGAGCCGATCGCTTCGCTTCACCTGGATTGAGCGCGGCGGCCCGCCGGTCACGATACCCGAGCGTCGCGGCTTTGGAACCGAGATCCTGGACGGGCTGATGCGTCGCGGCGCCGAACCGGTCCTGGACTATGCCCGGGAGGGTCTGCGCTGCACGCTCGATATCCCCCTCGACGACCTCCCCAACGTCCACCCCGCCCAAAGGGCTCGAGATGCCGACTAGCCTTTCCACAGGTTCGCAAGCCGCCGCCTTCAAGGTCTTGAAGGTCCTGATCGTGGAGGACGAGATGTTCGTCAGCTGGGGGCTTGAAGCCGCCCTCGCGGAACGTGGGCACCATGTCTGCGCCATCGCCCAATCGGCCGAGGAAGCCCTGCGCCTGGCCGAGATCCATCGCCCCGACCTGATCTTCATGGATATCGGCCTCCTGGGACCCGGGAACGGCCTGGAGGTCGCCGAACAGATCCTGGCGCGCCATCCGACCCGCATCGCCTTCTCCAGCGCGTGGAACGACCCCGCGACCCAGGCGGCGATCGAGCGCCTGTCCGCCTATGCCAATATCCCCAAGCCTTGTCGCGAGGCCGACCTCCTGGCGGTCGCCGAGCGGGCGCTCCTTGAAATCACGGCCTAGCCGAGCCCGAAAGGCCGTCGGCGACCGTACGGTCTGTCCTCGAGGCTGCTCGAACTTCAGTCGGTGGTATTGAGCAGGTTCGCAACGGCCACGCCAAGCTGGGACGGCGCGAATGGCTTGGTCAGGATGGCGCTCCGCGGAACGCCGCGAACGCTCCATTCATGGGCGCTGTCTCCCGTAATATAGACCACCGCGACATCCGAATGGAGCTCACGCGCCCGAGTGGCGACCTCCCAACCCGTCGGCGGCCCGCCGAAGTTCACGTCGGTGACCAGCGCGACGAAACCGCCCTCGGCTTCCAGTTCGTTCAGCGCGTGGCTGCCCGACCCTACGGCGACGACCTCATATCCCGCCCCTTCAAGGCTCTCCTGCGCGAGGTCGCGGACCAGGACCTCGTGTCCGCGAGCAGCACGCGCGGCCGTTCCACCGACGTATTCATCGTGCCCCACATCGTTGAATGTCGCTTAGCCGACATCCCGAGAACGTTCGGCCACGCAAGGGTTTCCAATCGGGAACGCAGTTTGGGCTTCAGCGAGACCCGTCGCGCCAGCCCGAGCAAAGACGGGCCCGCGGACGGCCTCTGATTTCGTCCAAAGATCAAGCCTGATTGGAGGTCGCAGCCGGTTGAGCTGGGTGGCGTTCAAGCCTTCGAGGCGACATGGAAGCAGGCCCATTCCTCGACCTTCGCCTTGCTCGACCGCATGCGAACATCTCCGACCCTCCGCTGGCAGCTTGGATGGGCGTTCACAGCGTCGGCTCGCGACTGTCGCGCTCCGGGGCGCCGCCAACGCGTGCTCCTGGCGCACATCGGAGATCGGCCGGATGGGGCCGCGGTTTTATCCTGGTGCTCTCTACCACGCGCGTGAATGCGAAGGTCCGTCGTTCGAGTCCTCGTTGCTCCGCCAAAGCGGCGGCGGACGGCAAGGACGCATAGTGGGCGGCGGCTCCCCCCAGGTGTGCGATCGAAACCTGTGGATGGCTTGTCCGCTACAGTCGCTAGAAGGCGAAGTCCTGGCGCATCCAGGACGCTCCCGCTAACGCGCAATCCACCAAGGCTTCACGCGGGAGCTTGCCAGTTGGCCGTCGTCAGCCAGGTCATCCGCGGCTGCCAGGATCGGACTTGGCAGTACCGAAGAACTTCGCGCTGCGACTGAACGCCAGCCGTTCCACGCCGATGTCAGCTGACCGGCGCACGGGTGCTGCGGTGAGGGGCCTGCGGCATCGAGTCTGTCGAGGCTGCGCCTTCCACCGATGGGCGCGTCAAGCGTGGCCGCGTACGTCTGCTCAGACGTGGCGGGCGAAGACCCGGGTGCGTCCGCTCCGGTCAAGCAGCAGCAGGGTGTCGTAGGGCTCCTTGTCACCCTGCGGTGTTTCCATTCCGGGCGAGCCGATCGGCATGCCGGGCACGACCAGGCCCAGCGCCTTCGGCTTCTCCATGAGCAGGCGCCGCACATCGGCCGGCGGGACATGCCCTTCGACGACGTAACCGCCGACGACGCCGGTGTGGCAGGACGACAACCGGAAGGGCACACCGTAGCGCTCGCGCACCGGCGCCAAGTCCTCCACCTCCACCACCTGGGGCCGGAAGCCGGCGCGCGTCAGGTGGGTCACCCAGCCGCGGCAGCACCCGCACCAGGGCGTCTTGTAGACCGTGATCTCGGCGGGCGCGGCCTGGGCGCAACCGGCGGCGAGCAGCAGGGCGGGCAGGCTGCCGAGGAGGGCGCGGCGGGCAAGAAGGCGGGAAAGGGTGGTCATCGTCAGAGGATACGCGTGCGGTCGCGGCACCCCTCGGATGAGGGCTCGCCGGATGTTATGCGTATACTTGGCGATTGAAACTCTCTGAGGCGACTGCGTGGACAACCGGCTCGACAGGACGCTGGCCAGCCTGAAGGCGGAACCGCTCGACCGGCGACTCGATCAGCTCGAGCCCGCGGTCTGGGCGCGCATCGAGGCGGCGCGGCAGGGGCGCGACGCCGCCTCGCTGTTCCTGCCGGTGCGCGCGGCGGCCGTGGTCGCGGCTCTGGCCTTCGGTGTGGCCCTGGGCGGCGTCGGCGCCGGTGAGGCGCGCGCCGAGCGCCAGGAGGTGGCGGTGTTCTCGGTGGACGCCCGCTTAGCTCCTTCGACCCTGCTCGAAGGCCGTTGATGCGCATCTTCGGTCGTGGGCTGGCGCTCACCCTCATCCTGGCCGTGCTGGCGGGCGCGCTGGGCAGCTGGATCGGCGCGCGCTACCTGGCGCAGGCGCAGAAGCCGCCGTCGCTCCACGTCTTCGTCCACGAAGAACTGGAGCTGTCGCCGGCGCAGGAGGAGCGGCTCGACAGGCTGGAGGCGGACTTCGCTGTCCGGCGGCGAGCACGTGAGGCGCAGCTTCGCGCCGCGAACGCCGAACTGGCCGCGGCCATCCAGGCGCGCCACGAATACTCGCCGGAGGTCCAGGCCGCCGTCGAGCGCTTCCACCACGCCATGGGCGAGCTCCAGAAGGAGACGATCCTGCATGTCCTGAGCATGCGGAAGGTCCTGACCCCGGACCAGGCGGCCAAGTTCGACCGACGCATCGCCGAGGCGCTGACCGAAGAGACCCCGTGACACCGCCCGCTGAGGACAGCGACGCCGACCTGGTCGGCCGGGCGCTGGGCGGAGACGACCACGCCTTCACCCTGCTGATGCGCCGCCACAAGGCAGGCCTCTACCGCTTCGTGCGCCGTTACGTCGGCGATGCCGACGCCGCCGTCGAGGTCGTGCAGGAGAGCTTCGTGGCGGCTTGGCGCGCCCTGCGACGTTTCGACGGCCGCCGGCCGTTCCCGGTCTGGCTCCGAGCCATCGCTCTCAACAAGTGCCGCGACCGGGGGCGCCGCCAGCTCGTGCGACGGCTGGCGTTCGGGGACAAGGACGCGGAGTCCGCGGAGGCCCAGCGGCAGGCCGATCCGACGCCGGACAGCGAGGCCCAGCTTGTCGACAGGCAGCGGCGTGCGGCGCTTTACCGGGCCCTGTCCCGCCTGCCCGGTAAGCTGAAGGAGCCGCTGCTGCTCACCTACTTCGAGGACCTGTCGCAGCAGGAGGCGGCCGACATCCTGGGCGTCAGCGTCAAGACGATCGAGACCCGCGTGTACCGCGCCCGCCAGCGGCTGGCCGAGCTCATCGGCGAGGACGAATAAAACGTGGGTCGGCTGAGGGGACCACGCGCCCGGCGCGTATGCCCTTGCGACCTGCCCGGTTGACCTTCACCCCATGGGAAGGCGCATCGCCTCTGCGACGCCACCCGACCAGGACCACTGATGCCCGCCCCCGCCGCGCCCCTCGATCGACGCCAGCTTCTACGGAGCGCCCTGGCGCTGGGCGGCGGCGCGACCGCGCTGGCCCTGCTGCCCGGCTGGGCGCGAAGCGCCACCCCGGGGCTCTCCACCCTGCCGACGCTCTCCGGTGAGGACATCCGCCTGACGATCGATCACGCGGCGCTGAAGGTCGACGGCCGGGCTGGGCACGCCATCGCCATCAACGGGACGGTCCCCGGCCCGCTGATCCGCCTGAAAGAAGGCCAGAACGTCCGGCTGCACGTGACCAACAAGCTGCCGGAGGAGACGTCGATCCACTGGCACGGCCTGCTCGTGCCCTTCCAGATGGACGGGGTGCCGGGGGTCAGCTTCCCCGGGATCAAGCCCGGGGAGACGTTCGTCTACGAGTTCCCGATCATCCAGAGTGGAACCTACTGGTATCACAGCCACTCCGGCCTGCAGGAGCAGGAGGGTCACTACGCCCCGATCGTGATCGATGCCAAGGACGCGGACCCGGTGGCCTACGACCGGGAGCATGTGCTCGTGCTGTCGGATTTCAGCTTCACGCACCCGCACACCCTCTTCCAGCGCCTGAAGGGGCAGGGCGGGGTCTTCAACTTCCAGAAGCAGACGGTGGCCGGGCTGCTCGCGGGCAAGGACCAGACGCTGGCCGAACGCATCGAGTGGGCGAAGATGCGGATGGACCCCACGGACATCTCGGACATCACCGGCGCGGCCTACAAGTTCCTCATCAACGGCCATGGTGCCGACGACAACTGGACCGGCCTGTTTGCGCCGGGCGAACGGGTGCGGCTGCGGTTCGTGAACGCGGCCGCCCAGACGATCTTCAACGTCCGCATACCGGGCCTGAAGCTGACCGTGGTGGCGTCCGACGGCCAGAACGTCCGGCCCGTCGAGGTGGACGAGTTCCAGATCGGCAACGCCGAGACCTATGACATCGTCGTGCATCCCACAGCCGGCCAAGCCTACACCATCGTCTCGGAGGCCGTGGACCGGTCCGGACTGGGCCGCGCGACGCTCGCGCCCCGGCCGGGCATGAGCGCCGCCGTCCCCGCGCTGCGCGAGCGGCCGCTGGCGACCATGAAAGACATGGGCATGGACCATTCGTCCATGAGCGGGGCTGCGGGGGGAACCGATCACGCGGCGATGGGCCATGGGATGCCGACCGCGCCGCCTGGCATGGCGTCGCCACGCAAGCGCGGCTCGGACGTGATGGGCGACATGGGCGGCATGCAGATGAGCATGATGGACCCGCGCAACGCCCCGCAGGTGAAGCTGGGCCCGGGCGTGCAGATGATCGCGCCGATGACCAGCGATCGTACGGGGGAGCCCGGCCAGGGCCTGGAGAGCGTCGGCCACCGGGTGCTGGTCTACAGGGACCTGATCGCGCTCGAGCCCAATCCCGACACCCGGCCGCCCTCCCGCGAGATGGAGATCCGCCTAACCGGCAACATGGAGCGCTTCATGTGGGGCTTCGACGGCCGGAAGTTCAGCGAGAAGCCGCCGCCCTACACTTTGGGGGCCGGCGAGCGGGTGCGCGTGACCCTGGTCAACGACACCATGATGACCCACCCGATCCACCTGCACGGCCACTTCTTCGAGCTGGTGCACGGGCCCGTGGGCCACATGCCCCGCAAGCACACCGTCAATGTCCTGCCCGGGGGAAAGGTGACGTTCGACGTCACCGGGGAGGCCGGTGACTGGGCCTTCCACTGCCACATGCTCTACCACATGCACGCCGGCATGTTTCAGGTCTTCGCCGTGCGTCCGCTCCCGGGCGCCGCCGCATGAGCCGGCTTCTCCTCGCGGCCCTGGCGCCGGCGCTGATCGGCACGGCCGCCCTGGCCCAGACCCCTGACCCGCACGCCGGGCACGCCATGCCGGCCCCGCCGGCCCAGGCCGCCGACCCGCACGCCGGCCATGCGATGCCGGCGAAGCCCGCCGATCCGCATGCCGGACACGTCATGCCGGCGAAGCAGGGGCCGGCCGCCGATCCTCATGCAGGCCATGCGATGCCCGCGCAGCCCGCCGATCCGCACGCGGGGCATGTCATGCGGCCGACTCCAGGGGCGGGGCCGGCGATGACCGGGGCCCAGCTGCCGGTCGGCGATGCGCCCGCGCCGCCGCCGCCGACAGACCACCTGGCCGACGCCGTCTACGGCCGCGCGTCCATGGACGAGGCCCGGGACCTGCTGCGGCTCGAGCATGGCGGCATGCGGCTGTCGAAGACGATGATCGACACCCTCGAGGTGCGGCCTGGCAGGGGGCCCGACGGCTACGCCTGGGAGGGCGAGTTCCGCTACGGCGGGGACGTCAACCGGCTCGTCCTGAAATCCGAGGGCGAAGGCGCCTTCGGCGAACACCTGGAGGAGGCTGAAGTCCAAGCGCTCTATTCGCGCGCGATCGGGCCGTACTTCGACCTGCAGGTCGGTGTCCGCCAAGATTTCCAGCCGCGACCGCGCCGCACCTATGCCACCCTCGGCTTCGAGGGTCTCGCGCCCTACTGGTTCGAGGTGGAGGGCGCGCTCTTCCTGTCGAACAAGGGCGACGTGTCGGCGCGCCTCGAGGGCTCCTACGACCTGCGCTTCACGCAGCGCCTGATCCTCGAGCCACGGGCCGAGGTGAACCTCGAGGCGCAGGACGTCCCCGAACTCGGAGTGGGCGCCGGTCTGAGTGACGCCGAGGTGGGCCTGCGGCTGCGCTACGAGATCCGCCGGGAGTTCGCCCCCTATGTGGGCGTCCACTATGAGCGGAAGTTCGGCGACACGGCCGACTTCGCCCGCGCCGCCGGCGAAGACCGCGACGACCTGCGGGTCGTCCTCGGCGTCCGCGCCTGGTTCTGACATCCAAGTCCTAGTTGAGGAGGCTACCCATGAAGTTCGTTCTCGGATCGCTGGCCGCCCTGGCCCTGTCCACCGCGGCCGTCGCGCAGGATCACGCCGGCCACGGGCAACCCGCGGCCGCCGTCACCGGCACGGGCGTGGTGAAGAAGATCGACGCCAAGGCCGGGACGGTCACCATCGACCACGGCCCGATCAAGGCGCTGAATTGGGGCGCGATGATCATGCCCTTCAAGGTCTCCGACGCCAGCCTACTGAGCGGCCTGAAGGTCGGCTCCAAGGTCAGCTTCCAGCTGAAGGACCAGAAGATCGTCGCCATCAAGGCGATGTAGCTAGGGCCACCCCTTGACCTTGCCATCATGGGAAGCCCCATCTGGCCAAGCGGAGCACCATTCAGGAGAACAAGCAGGCTTCGCTATCAAGTCGAGGGGATGTCCTGCGGCCATTGCGTCCAGGCCGTCGCCCGCGCGGTGAAGGCCGAGGACCCGCAGGCCGAAATTGCGGTCGATCTCGCCGCGAAGGCGGTCAGCGTCACCCGCGACTACCCAGGAGAGCGCATAGCTCAGGCGATCCGCGACGCGGGCTACGGCGTCGCCGCGCCCGTCTCAGCCCGTCTCAGCCGGAGGCGACAGCGTCCCGCATCGGGGCGCTCAAGGGGCGGGCGAAGACGTTATCCGGAGTACGCAGCGGCGCGGCGTATCCCTTGTCATCGGGCCCTCCTTCCGCGCCCTCGAAAAGAAAGTGTCGCAAATCTGAGGGGCGGGGCTGGGCGGCGCGTATCTGCCTTTGACGGGCCCCTCCGCGGCCCGCGATCCCTTCGATTCTTATTGAGGCGGATCAAAAGTCAAAGGTGGCGCATGGATGGTCTCCGTGCGCCGCGATAGCGTAGTCAAGCGCGACAAAGCGGATGACCAACGCTGTAGGTCGCTACAAATGTCAGTAAGAATGTGTCTGAATGCGACTAACGGTTGCGTTGGAGGCTTCTTAGCGTTTGGAAAAAACCGGACTGCATCTAGGAATTATTCGTGAGCAGCTGTCGCCTACAAAAGCAACAGACGCCGATACCGAAATGAATCTTTATGGGTGGTGAAAAAAGCCGGAAAATGGCCGTCAAACCTGGAGCGAGGGGTAATAACGACCGGAGATGGGTAGAAGAGGGCCGGAGCGGAGCTGCGAGGCGGCGGGAGGCGCGCAAGAACCTACCTTCCAATTCGGGCTATTATGTATAGACATGACTTGACGGCCCGACAGCCCTGGCCGGACTAAGCCCCCACGGATTTCAGCTCGAAACGAGCAGGTCGGGCTGCGCCCCGGCGCCGGAAGAGGGGGTATTGATGAACCGGACTTCGAAGCCGCGGCTGTTCGCCAGCGCCTGTGTCACCCTGGCGCTCACCGCCACAGCGGCCCAGGCCGCCGACGCCGCGGCGGCCGACGTCGGCGAGGTGGTCGTCACCGGCAGCCGCATCAAGCGCACCGACATCACGGGCGTCGGCCCGGCCACGGTGGTCACGGAGGAGGCCATCGCCCGCACCGGTGTGGCGAACGTCGAGACCATCCTGCAGCGGCTGCCGGCCTCGGCGGGCAACGCGGGCGGCCAGACCAACGCCTACTGGACCGGCAACGGTTACGGCACCGCCCAGGTGAACCTGCGCGGCGTGGGTATCAACCGCACCCTGGTGCTGCTCAACGGCCGCCGCGTGGTCTACGGCGGAACCGGCGCCAACAGCGCGGTGGACCTGAACACCATCCCCGCCGCCATCATCGGCCGCATCGACGTGCTCAAGGACGGCGCCTCGGCGATCTACGGCGCCGACGCGGTGGCCGGCGTCGTCAACATCATCACCCGCAACGACTTCGAGGGCGTGCAGGTGACCGGCAAGTACGGTGTCACCGACGAGGGCGACGGCGAGGAGTACACCGGCGACCTGCTCTGGGGCCTGCGGGGCGAGCGCGGCGGCTTCACGGCCGCGGTGAACTACCAGAAGACCGAGCCGGTCAACATGGCCGACCGCGAGCCCTGCGGCCTGGGCGAGGTCGGCGGACAGCTGGTCTGCGTCGGCAGCGCCTCGACCATCGGCGGGCGCGCCGTACTGCCCAACGGCCAGCAGATCAACTTCAACCAGACGCCGGGCGGTAACGGCAATTTCTTCGAGCCCTACAGCGCGGCCAAGCACAACTTCAATTCCAACCCCTTCCTGAACGCGGTGAGCGCCATCGAGCGGATCAGCGTGGGCGTGTTCGGGGACTACGACCTGAGGGACGAGGTGGAACTGTTCGGCGAGTTCATGTTCACGAACCGCGAGAGCCACCAGATCGCCACCCCCGGCACGCTGCGGAACCTCGTGATTCCGGCCGCCAACCGGACCAACCCTACCGGGCAGCAGATCACCCTCATCCAGCGCCGCCTGGCCGAGCCGGGCCCGCGCCAGTTCTTCCAGGAGACCGACACCTGGCGGATCGTGGGTGGCCTGCGCGGGAAGTTCGCGGGCGACTGGACGTGGGAAGTGGCCGGCAACTGGGGCAAGACCACCGGCGTCGATGGCTCCACCAACATCGCCAACCTGCAGCGGGTGGGCGAGACGCTGGCGGCGTGCCTTCCCGGCGCCACCACGACGGCGCCCTGCGGCGACTACCTGGGCGCGGGCGACCTGACGCCCCAGGTGCTGAACTACATCCTGGCGACCACCCGCGACACCGGCGGAAACGAGCAGAAGAGCGTCACCGCCGACATCAGCGGCACGCTGTTCCAGCTCCCGGCCGGACCCCTGGCGGTCGCCGCGGGCGCCGTCTACCGCGAGGAAGTGGGCTACCGGAACCCGGACGCCCTGACCGTGCTCGGCGTCGCCAACACCAACCAGCAGAGCCCGATCCGCGGCGAGGTGAAGACCAAGGAGGCTTATGCCGAACTGTCGGCCCCGCTCCTGGCGGACATGCCGATGGTGCAGCGCCTCGAGTTGAACGCCGCTGCGCGCTACTCGGACTACAACCTGTTCGGCGACAACTGGACCTACAAGCTGGGCCTCGATTGGACGGTGATGGACGGTCTGCGGCTGCGGGCCACCTACGGCACCGGCTTCCGCATCCCCAGCGTGCCGGAACTGTTCGGCGGCGTGGCCGAAGGCAACCTGACCACCACCGACCCGTGCAGCCGTTACTCGACCAGCACCAACGCCACGCTCGTGGCCAACTGCCGCGCGTCGGGCGTACCGGCCGGCTATGTCCAGCTGGGCAACACCGTCCTGACCACGGTCGGCGGCAACCAGGATCTGCAGCCGGAGAAGTCGGAGAACCTGACCCTAGGCGTCGTGTACCAGCCGACCTACGTCCCGGGCCTCTCCGTGACGGTCGACTACTTCGACATCAAGATCGAGGACGCCATCCGCAACATCCCGGGCTCGACGAAGCTGTCGGTCTGCTACGCCAGCG
>NZ_LSJI01000012.1 GCF_001557235.1 Phenylobacterium sp. CCH9-H3
GCGCTGGGGCGGCCCCGCATCGGGGGTCGGCTCAACCGTTGGGGACCGCCATGCCCCGTTCCGTTTCCATATCCGCCGAGGCCTTCTCCCGGCTCGTCGTGTCCGGTCCGCCCGCCCTGGACGACCAGGAAGCCCTGGAGGTCGCTGCCGGCCTTGCGGCCGGTGAGGCGGCCGCGCTGTTCACCGAGTTCGGCTCCCTGCCGGAAGTGCTGGCCGCCTCGGTCGGCGCCCTGTCGCGCATCGTGCCGGTCGAAGCCGCCGCGCGCCTCGCCCTGGCGAAGGACATCGGCCGGCGACTTCTCGTGTCGCCCCTGCGCCAGCGGCCCGTGCTGAGCGGCTGGGAGAGTGTCGCGGCCTACCTGCGGTGCATGCTGGCCGGCCGCTCGCGCGAGCAGTTGCTCGGGCTCTTCCTCGACAAGCGCAATCGGCTGATCCGGGGATGAAGCCGCCCAGGTCCCCGCCGACATCCTGGGCGAAGGCGGGACCCGCCGCGAGCGTGACGCTGAGGGCGAGCAGGGCGATGCGGCGAGCGCGGCGTTGAATCGTCACGGCGTGGCTCCTGGGGCGGAGATGAGGAAGCGAGGCGCCCGCGAGGCGGCGCGGCCGAAGACGTCCCACGCGGCCGGTTGCGGGGACGGTTGAGGAGACGCCGTCGGCGTGGGGGGCACGTGTCCGCCGGCCTTGGCGACGACGCGGGCCACATAACCGTTGGCGAAGCCGCGCTCGGCGTGGCCGGTGTTGTAGACACTGAGCGCGACCCGCAGGGCCGCCTGACCCGGTCCATGCCGGGCCCGTCCACGGGCATAGCCCTCGCGCAGCACCTCGGCGGCGGCGGCGAGGTTGCGGCACGGGTCGAACGCCGACTCTATGGAAAGCCCCAGCCGCGCCAGGTTGCGGACGTTGATCTGCGCGATGCCCAGATCGATGTCGCGGCCGGACGCCACCAGCGTTCTCGCTGCCGCGGCGGCCTCTGCGGCCGTCGACGGCTGTGGCCGCCCTGTCCGGGCGCCATTCACGCCGATCGCCAAGGGATCGAGACCGCTTTCGGTGCGCGCCACCGCCAACAGGGTGGCCGGGGCGACGCCGGGGGCGCACTGCGCGGCAAGGTCGAAGACGACTTGAGGATCCAGCATGGGCCCGTCCTTTCGCCAGAAGGCTGGCGGCCGGAGCGGGTCGGCGCGAGGGCGTAACCTCCTCCCGGGCGAGCGGGATTGATGCGCCAAAAAATGGCGGGGCTGGCGCCGCTATTGGCGCATGACGCGACTTAGGTTGTCCCCTCTTAGCGGGGCCGGAACTCCGAGGAAGACGTAGTAATTGCATGTCTTCGGAAGCCGGGCGTGTTGGGCGGCCGGCATTCGAAGGATCGTCGTAATGCGTGCGTTACATGAAGACCGCTTGCCGTCCCCGGCCGTAGATCTTGATGATGAAGTCGCGACCTTGTCGCCTCGCCAGGCGGAATGCCTGTTCTGGGTTCAACAAGGAAAGAGCTCGCGGGATATCGGCACCATACTTGGCGTTTCCCACCGGATCGTCGAACGGCATGTCTTCCGGGCGTGTGCGAAGTTGGGCGTGCGGACGCGGCTCCAGGCCGTATTGCGCGCCCGGTCGCTCGGCCTGATCGCCGACCCGCCTCGACGCAAGGGCGCCGGCCGCGTCAGCTAACGGTTTCAATCCTCGGGATCGTCGTCGCCGCCGCCCAGGTCTTCGTCGAACATCCACTGCTCGAGATCGGCGGCATACTCTTCCGCTCGCTTGATGAGCAGGTCGAAGCCGCGGGTGTAGGTCAGCAGGAGCGAGCGGGGATCGAGGTCGCGCAGCGCCTTGCCGCCCGGCCGACGATGCAGGCGCCGCAGGGCGACGAGGAGGAGCGAGGCGGCGTTGTTTCCGGACGTATCGATCGCGAAGTCCACGGAGCCGAACTCCACGGCGAAGATGATCCCCCAGGGATCGACGTGGACGATCTCGGCGAAGCGCTTGATCGGATCGACCTGGACGCCGTAGTACCCGGACTCCCAGCGCTGGTAGGTGCGCAGGCCCTTACCCATCAGCTTGGCCATCTCGGCCGACTTCAGGCCGCTGCGCTTGCGGAAGTGCTTCAGGATGGTCCTGAGCGTCGCACGCCGGGCGGCCGCATCCTGGTCCTGCAAGACATCCATGCCACGCACACGAACAACCTGAACTTGTCATATGTTGTTCATGCGCGGTGGGCCTGTGTCAAAGCGTAGGCCGGCTGGCCGGCGGCCTGACCCGTGAGCCTGACGCTTGCGAGGGTGGAGCTACGCCCTCGGCGGCGCGGCGGCCAGAGCGCATCCTGGCGAGGATCCGTTGGAGTTTTCGATCATGAGCGAAGCCCTCACCATCACGCCGCACAGGCTGCTCCGGACCAACGAAGCGGCCGACTGGCTCGGCCTATCCGGCCGCACGCTTGAGAAGCACCGCACATTTGGCACCGGGCCCGCCTATCGAAAGATCGGCGGTCGGGTGGTCTATGCCATCGTCGACCTGCAGGCCTGGGCTGATCGCGGGACGCGGACGTCCACGACGGAAGCGACCGGGCGCCTCGTCAGCGCGGCGCGCGCCCGCGAAGTGCGAAGCTTCGCCGGTTGAGGTTCAGGCGGCCGCCGGCGTTTCGCCCAGCTGCTGGTTCAAAAGGCTGGCGAGGTGCTCGGCATCCTCGGTCGACAGCGCCTCCTGCGGGATCCTCGCGATCTCCGCGACCTGGCCGAGCGCCAGATCGAACACGATGAAACCCCGGCTGCCAGGGCGTACGACGAACCGTTCGCTCATGCTGGCCATGATGCGCTTCGAGCTCCTGGCCGCCAAGCTGGCGACGGCGGCCGCCTGTGGATGATTCGCGGCCGGCCGGGACCTGGACCCGGCTCAGTTGTCTACCTAGCGAAGCCGGCCGCGATCGCGTGGAGCGACTCCGGCTTCAGGTGCGTATAGCGACGCAGCATCTTCCAATCCTTGTGCCCAGTGACCAGAGCCACCTGCTGGATCGCGAAGCCGGCCTCGAAGAGCCGGCTAGTGCCTTCGTGCCGAAGGTCGTGAAAGTGCAGGTCGTGGATTCCGGCGGTGGTGCAGGCGCGCGTGAACGCCGCGCCGGCAGACTTGTGGTGATGCGGAAAGATCCGGTCATCTTCGTTGGCGCGGATCGCCCGCTGTTCCTCTATCAGCGCAGCCGCGTCGTAACCTGAGACCGCTAGCAGCGGGATGCGTTGGTCGTTGCCCTTCTTCGCGCGTGGATCCTTGCGGTCTCGGATCAGCAACATCTTGGTGCGAGGATTGTAGTCGCTCCAGGTGACCCGGAAGATTTCTTCCTGTCGCATGGCCGTCGCGATCGCGAACTTCATCACCCGCGACATGGGGATCGTGTAGCGCTCGTTCTTGTCGAAGTGGCGGAAGAGCTTCTCCAACTCCTCGTCGGTCGGCCGGCGGTCCCGCTCGTTGCTCTTGCCGACGAGGCCCAGGCGCGCCAGCGCGATCCGCGCCATGTTGATCGGCTCGACGCTGACCTCGAGGCCGTGGACCGCCGCGGCGTGCGACACGACCAGCTTGATGGCCCCGATATCCATCTGGAGCGTGACCGGGCCAGCGCCTTGCGCCGCTCGGGCGCGGCCGAACTTGAGCAGTTGATCGCGGTCGAGATCGGCCATGCTCTTCTTCCCGAGCTCGCGCCTGAGCATGTCGAGCGTCGCGGCCTTCGAACGCCCCGGCGGCTTGCCGACTTCCGTCATGTCGGCGATGTGCAGGTCGATCAGTTCGCCGAAGGTGGTCAGGCGGGCGATCCGGGACGGGATGGGCGCGCCGCCGCGGTCGATTTGTCTTTCGGCCTCGACACCCCAGGTCTTGGCGTCGTCGCGATTGACGAACGTTTCCGTCAGGGACTTGCCCTTGCGGCGGATCCAGACCCGGTAGTGGCCGGACTTTTGCTTGCGGATCGAGGCCATTTTTCGCGTGCAAAATGGGTGCAGTAGGGGATCGAAAGCGGGCGAACAGGGTCGAAAAACGTCGTAAAATCGGTGCACCCGTTTTGCACCGATCACATTGAAGAATAAGAAGAAGTCATTGAAAAAGCAACATCATTTACTGTGTATTGCGCCTATGATGGATGGGACCGCCTCGGGTCGAATTGGCAATAAAAGTCAGAGCTTGCAGGTCGCACCCGGAGTCGATGATGTACCAGATGCTGTACTGAGCTGATCGAATTGACCACTCGTCGCACGGGGGGCTGGCTGAGCCGAATGCATCCTTGTTCGCCGGCTTCTCGTGAGTTGGCGAATGCGCCGCCTCAGCGGGTCAGAGCGTTGATTTCCTTCCGAGCGGCCTCGGCGCGGATGTCCAGATAGTGCGCGAGGTCGGCGAGGTGGACGCCTTTGGCGCACTTCTGGCTGGCCTCGATTCGGACGAGCGGGAGCGCGATGTCGCCCGCGGAGATCTTCTGGATCAGTTTGGCGGGCGTCAGATGGGAGAAATAGTCCCGGCACACGACGTCGATCGGAATGATGGCCTTGCCATCATATTGCGCCATGAGCAGGAAGGCGGTGTTCATCTTACCCCGCCGTGCGGAACGGAACGATCGGGCCGATGCTGTCCATGCGTGGACCTTCGGTTGGAGGCCTGAGCCATCCAAGCAGCCATCGATGGCAGGCGGAAGGCCCCCATGGCGTAGGCCGTAGGGCAGGGTGTCACCGCGAATATTTGGTGGTGTCTCAGTTTGAAATCGGACGCCGTTGAGCCTTGCTTATGGACGCACTGTACCCGTCGACGAGACCGGGGGTGCAGAGGCCAGGACGGGGCGCGGAGGGGGGGCGGCCTGCACAAGCCTCAGGGACCTGCCAAGTCCTCGCGCCTATGCCGGGTGCGGAAGGTCGGGGACACCCGCTCCTAGCTGGCGAAGCCGGGCGCATCCTGGCCGCCGCGGGGGCAGCGCCCCAAGAGCCCAAGCAAGATGAAGACTGCAAGGAGCCTGCGCGCCGCCTGGCGCTACATGGCGGGACGCGGCGACGAGCCGCCGGCGGCGCGCCAGCGCCCGAAAGGGGCGGACCCGTAGCAGCCGCGCTTCTAGTGCGGCGGGGCCGAGCCCGACCGTCGGCGGCTCTCAATACTCAAAAATTGGGCGTTGCGGCCTGCACTCCAAGGGCTTCGCCGAACCCGCAGTCGCGCCAAACCAGCGCGGCCGCCCATGGTGAAGGTCGTTGTATTTTCATAAGACCTTGCCGCATGTGTCACTTGCGTCCGGCAAGGTGGACCGGTGGTCCCAGCGCTCTTGCGCCCCACCTTGGCTCCGTCCTCGGTCCACGCGAGGGCGGGGCCAGTCCTGGAGTGTGCAAATGTTGAGACGAGTTTGGAGGCCGCGCTGCGTCCGTGGCGCGCGCGGGCGTCGCCGGACTGGAGGCTTCACCTTTGGCGCCGCGTCGGCCCCTCGATGAAACCCAGCGTGGGCCAGCCGAAGTCATGAACAGGTTCGATGCCCTCTCTGCCTCTCGTCGGATCGCCCGCACGCTCGCCAGCGCGCCAGACCCGCCGCGAGAAGCGTCGCGCCTCCTCCACACGCTAGAGCGGGCGGAGGGTTGGGCGACGCGCGAGCGTGAGGTGATCAATGACCTCGGGTTCTGGCTCGCGGGCGGGCCGCCCAGTTGGGAGCTTAGGGCCGGCGTGGATCAGCACCTCGCAAGGCTCAGCCCGTCTGGCTTCACGTCACGGGCCAGGTGGACCGCAATGCCGAGGCGCGACTTGTCCTAGACGTCCGCCGGCGGTGCGCCCACTAACCCGATGCCGGCGCCCGACAGGACGAACCGGACCTCGCGATGGTCGCTGTGGCGCACTGCCCGTAATAGCCCGCTCCGCTGGAGGGCCTGCGCCTCGGCGAAGCTGCGGGCTTCGGCCGCCAGGAGGAGCACGCCCTCCCGTCGCACCTTCTTGAGGAGGTCGTGTTCCTCGGTCGTCAGCTGCTCAGCGCGCATGGATCCTGCCTCGTTGGGCGTCTCGTGGGAATTTCGCTGCCCCCCTAACGACTGACAAGGGCTTATGGTTCTCGCACCACGACAAGGGGAGAAACTGGCGGGCATGGCCAGAAGACTGGCGGTACGCAACGCCCGGAGCCGCTGAAATGAGCATCGGCGGTGAAGCACCGAGATGAGCCTACCGAGGACGGGCAATCGCCCGGGCGAGCAGGTTTTTGCTTGCAATAGGCCGGGATGCCAGTGACCTCCGCACCGAGCCAGGACGGCCTCTCGAACCTCTCGTCTTCAGCGCCAAGCTCGACCTCCGCGAGAACGACTCCAGACAGCGGCCCTTCATGGACATCCACCGACTAGATCCGTCCAGCGTACGGAATGCAGTGGCGTGTCTTGCGGATGATCTGGTCGCCGCAAAGGCTCTGAAGCATGAGATCGGCCTCGGCCGGAAGAATCTCAAATTCGAACTCCTCGCGCGTAATTCCGGCTCTCTGTCCCTTGACCGTCAGCCACGCCTTTGCGCCGCTCAGCCTCACCCGGACCTTATCCCCGCCGAACCGTGCGATCAGGCCGTCGGTCAGGAGGATGTCACCGGCGTTGAGTGAGCCCATCATCTCCACATGGCCGTTTGCTTGGCCTGAGCCTGGAATGCCCCGTCGCCGCAACCTGATCGCCCCCGTTGAGTGCAGATTCCGGGGTGATCGCGCCCGTCATTCCGATTTGATGCCGCCCACCATTCCGATCTGATCTCGCCCACCGTTCCGACATGATCCCGCCCGGCGTTCCGATTTGACGCCGCCCAGGACGTGGGAACAGACGAGCGGCGCTTCGCTGGTTCTAGGCTCTTCCTTTTTGGGAGGGGCCGATGCCGACGGAGAGGATCGCGATGCGCCGCGTGCGCGAGATGTTGAGGTTGAGCCGCGACGGTGGGCTGGCGACGCGGGAGGTCGCGCGCCGAACAGGCGTGGCGCCGTCAACGATCCGAGAGATGTTCCGGCGCTTTGGCGCCTCGGGGCTGGCCTGGCCGCTGCCGCTGGATCTGACCGACAGCGATCTGGAGGCCCGCCTGTATGGCGAGGCGGGAAGCCGGCAAGGGACCAGGCGTCGGGCCGAGCCCGACTGGTCGGCGCTGAACCGCGAGCTCAAGCGCAAGCACGTGACGCTGCAGATCCTCTGGGACGAATATATCGAGACCCACCCGGACGGATATCGCTACAGCCGCTTCTGCGAGCTCTACCGGAGCTGGGAAGCGCGGTTGCCGGTGACGATGCGCCAGACCCACCTGGGCGGCGACAAGCTCTTCGTCGCCTACGCGGGCGACACCGTGCCGGTGATCGTCAACGCCCGGGGCGGCGAGACGCGGCGCGCCCGCATCTTCGTGGCGGTGATGGGCGGATCCAGCCTGTCGTTTGCCTATGCCAGCTGGAGCGAGAAGCTCTCCGACTGGATCGAGGCCTACGTCCAGGCCTTCGCCTACTTCGGCGGCGCCGCCAGGCTGCTGGTCCCTGACAATCCCAAGGTGGCGGTGATCAAGGCCAGCCTCTTCGATCCCCAGGTCAACCGGACCTATGCGGAGATGGCCGCCCACTACGACACCGCGGTGCTGCCGGCCCGTCCTCGTCGGCCGCGCGACAAAGCCAAGGTCGAAGCGGCCGTGCGGATCGTCGAGCGCTGGCTGCTGGGCCGGCTTCGCCATCGACGCTTCCACAGCCTGGCCGAGGTCAACGCCGCCATCGGCGAGATGCTGATCGGCCTCAACGACCATCGGCTCTTGCGCCATGTCGGCCGCACGCGTCGCCAGCTCTTCGAAGAGGTCGACGCGCCCCGGCTCAAGGCCCTGCCCAGTGCGCCCTATGTCCTTGCCGAATGGCGGGTGCGGCGTGTGGGGCTCGATTACCACGTCGATGTCGAGAGCCACTTCTACTCCGTGCCCTATCGCCACGCGCGGGCCAGCGTCGAGGTCCGGCTCACATCCCGGACGGTGGAAATCTTCCTGCGCGGCGAACGGATCGCCGCTCACATGCGGGGCAGCGGCGACGGCAAGCACACCACCTTGGCCGACCATATGCCCTCCAGCCATCGGCGATACGCCGACTGGACCATCGACAAGATCCTGCGCGAGGCGCAGCGCCTGGGCCCCTCCGTGGCGATGCTCTGCCAGATGATCCTCGAACATCGCCCTCATCCCGAACAGGGCTTCCGCTCCTGCCTGGGCATCGTGCGCCTGGCCAAGGTCTTCGGCGAGGCGCGCCTCGAGGCGGCCTGCCTGCGCGCGCTGCAGGTCGGCGCCCGCAGCTACGGCTCCGTCAAATCCATCCTCGACAACCGGCTCGACGGCCAGCCCGTCCGCCGTGGCCGCGGCGCCGAGGCCGGTGACGACGAGGGCCTGACCATCCCCCACCCCAACATCCGTGGCTCCGGCTACTACCACTGAGGAGATACCTGAATGCTCACCCACCTCACCCTGGACCAGCTTAACCAGCTTGGCCTGCACGGCATGGCCAGGGCCTTCGGCGAGCTGGTCAGCAATGATGAGACCGTCGGTCTCACCCATGCCGACTGGCTGGCCCTGCTTCTGGATCGTGAAGCCGTACACCGCCAGGACAAGCGCCTCGGCTCCCGCTTGCGCCACGCGCGTCTGCGCCACGAAGCCGTGCCTGAAGAAATCGACTACCGCGCTTAGCGCGGCCTTGATCGACGCCTGCTGACCGGGCTGATCGCTGGTGACTGGATCAACGCTCACGACAATCTGGTCATCACGGGGCCGACCGGCGTCGGCAAGAGCTGGCTGCCCTGCGCGCTGGGCCATAAGGCCTGCCGGGACAATCGCTCGGTCCTATACGTCCGGGTCCCGAAACTCTTTGACGAGCTCGCCCTTGCCCATGGCGACGGCAGCGCCGCGCGTCGTCTCAAGGGCTTGGGCGCCGTCGATCTCCTCATCCTCGACGACTGGGGCCTGGAGCCGCTCGGGGCTCAGGGCCGGCACGACCTTCTCGAAATCCTCGAGGATCGGTACGGACGGAGATCCACGATCGTCACCAGCCAGCTGCCCGTCGCGACCTGGCACACGGTGGTCGGCGAACGTCCCACTCGCTGCGATCCGCATCTGTCGTCGCTGGTTCGATATCCCAAAGTCGGTAGCGTCGACCGTCAGGCACAAAGTTCGTTCCGAACCGCTGAGGAAGACCGCGGTGCATGAGGCTTTTGTCCAGGGCCGCGGCGGAGAGCCAGCGAGCTGCACGTATTCCTTTTTCAGCTGCGATCCTGGCAAGCTCGTGAGCCTTGGAAAACTCATCGACTGAGCTGCCGTGGTTTAGAATCCATGCCGCGGCATAGGCATCGGCGGCTGAGAGTTCACCACCTCTCGAAAGTATCCGAAGAACCTGACGACGCCGGTCTGCATCCCGCTCCCGCAAGCGATCATATTCTTCGGTCCCGGCGCTCACTTGCCGGTGCTCGACCCTGTCCGCGGCTTCCAGCTGCTCGAGGTCGAGAAACATCGGTTTCTCCTGCTAGTGGTCCATGCACCGCTCGTGAGGCTGACGTGACCGGAGCGCCGTCGCCGCTTCAGTGAGGACGAGAAGTTGGCGGTGCTGTTAGCGGCGTTTGCGCCAGGGGCGAGCGTCGCGGAGGTAGCTCGTCAGGCGGATGTCTGCACGGGCGTCATCTACCGCTGGCGGCGGGCCTATAGTGTCGCCGCGCCGACAGGATTTGCCCCGGCGGTCGTGGTCGATGACGGCGCACAGGCGGGCGCGGCGAGGGCCGCGCCGGCGATGGTCGGGGAGTTCGGCAACGGCGCGCGGGTGAGGAGCGCGACAAGACGCTCTTGGTCTTCGTCCATCGACGTGTCCATCGGCTCCTCCAACCTGGGTTGAGATGGAGAGAGGCAGCCTGACGCCAACGCGCTGGCCTCCCAGCAACTTGGACTGGTCGAGTTGAAGATCGAGCAATTGCAGGCCTTGCGGGCTGAGCTTCAACGCATGGTCGCCGCCTGCTGTCGTGGCCGGGCGTCCGTCTGCCGGGTCATCGAGGCCTTAGCTACGCCCCTGGCGACCTCCCGGCTTGATCGGCGCGCTGACGAGCCCCGCGGCCTGCGGTAGGCGCTCTGACACACCCAGGCTGCACGCCGATCACCAGGAGTCGCCGCAAGATCAAGACGCGAACGTTTCGCATTTGCAGTATTTTGGATGCATGCTACGTTGCTGTTACAAATGAGAATGCGTCGCTCCTTCAAGGCGCGAGCCCGAGGGGTGGCCATGTCTGTATTGAAAATCTCCGCGAGCCTCGCCGTGCTCGCCGCCCTTATCGGATCGCCCGGTACGGCCTGGGCGGAAGATTCAGCCGCAGCCGCCGAGGTCGTCGAGTCGACCCTGCTGGACGGGATCATCATCACCGGTTCGCAGGAGCGAGCACGAGAAGTGACCGGGTCGGCGACCTATCTCGACCAGGCCGCCCTGGACACCTTCAGCTATTCGGACGTCAACCGCATCCTGCGCCAGGTTCCGGGGGTCGCCTTGCAGGAGGAGGACGGCTTCGGCCTGCGCCCCAACATCGGGATTCGCGGCTCGGGCTCCGACCGCGCCGGCCGCATCGCCGTCATGGAGGACGGCGTCCTGATCGCCCCGGCGCCCTACGCCGCGCCCGCCGCCTACTACTTTCCGCGTATGACGCGCATGAGCGGGGTCGAGGTGGTCAAGGGACCCGCGGCCATCAAGTACGGTCCGCTGACGACCGGCGGCGCCCTACAGCTTTTCTCCACGCCCGTTCCCGAGGTCGAGGGCCGCGTCAGCGGCCGGGCCGATCTGCTCGGCGGGAGCTACGGCGGGCGGCGCGCGCATGGCGCCGTCGGCGGCTGGGCCGAGCCTACCGGCGTCGTCCAGGTCGGCGCCATGGCCGAGGGCCTGTTCGAACGGTCGGATGGGTTCAAGGACCTGGATTCCGGCGGCGATACGGGCTTCGAGATCACCGACCTGGTCTTCAAGCTCGGCCTGAGGTCAGCGCCTGGCGCGATGATGCCGCAATCGTTCGAGCTCAAGCACCAGCGCTACGACGAGGTCTCGGACGAGACCTATGTCGGCTTGACCCTAGCCGACTTCCGCGTTCGGCCCTATCGCCGCTATCGCGGCAGCCAGGCCGACCGCATGGATGTCGAGCATACGACCTGGCAGGCGACGCACCGCATCGAGGTCGCTGACTGGCTGGACGTGACGACGCTGGCCTACCGCACCGAGACGGCGCGGGCCTGGTACAAGCTGAACGACGTGGCGTCGGGCGGCTCGCTTCGGTCAATCTCCGCCGTCCTGGCCGATCCGACGACCTTCGCGGAGGGCTACGCGACCCTGGTGGGCGCGCCCGGCTACACCAGCGTCGCCAACGCCCTGCGGGTGCGCAACAACAACCGGACCTACTACGCGGAAGGCATCCAGTCGGTCATCGCCGCACGGTTCGACACCGGCGGCGTCGCCCATGAGCTGGAGTTCTCGGCGCGCGTCCACCGCGACGAGGAGGATCGGCTGCAGGAGGACGACCGTTACCAGATGGTCGATGGCCGCATGGTGCTCACCGCCGCCGGCGCCCGCGGCAGCCAGGAGAACCGGGTCGGTGAGGCGCGCGCCTGGGCCTTCTTCGTTCGCGACACGGTCCGCGCCGGGCGCCTGACGCTGACCCCGGGCCTGCGCTACGAGACGATCGATCTCAAGCTCACGAACTATGTCCTTGGCGATCCGTCCCGCGCCACGGTGTCGAGCGTGAACCGGTCCGAGGTCGATGTGTGGATTCCGGGCGTCGGCGCGATGTTCGAACTGACGCCGGACCTGCAGCTTGTGGCCGGCGTGCACAAGGGATTCAGCAACCCGGCCCCGGGATCGACCACCGACCCCGAAACCAGCTGGAACTACGAGGCGGGCCTGCGGTTCTCGCGTGGCGCGGCCTTCGTGGAGGCCATCGCCTACTTCAACGACTACGACAACCTGGTGGGGACCTGCACGGCGTCCACGGGCGGCGGCTGCACCATCGGCGCCCAGTTCGACGGCGGAGCCGTCGAGGTGAAGGGTCTGGAACTGACGGCGTCCTACGATCTGGCGGGCTGGCTCGATCTAGCCTTCGCCGCGCCGGTTTCGGCCGTCTACACGCTCATGGATGCAGAGTTCAAAACGGGTTTCGTCTCCGGCTATGAGCCCTGGGGAAATGTGACAGCCGGCTTCGAACTTCCCTATCTGCCGAAGAACCAGCTGACCCTGAACGCCGGGATCGAGGGCGACCGTTGGCGGCTGGATGCTTCGGTGAACCATGTCAGCGAGACCCGGTCCGTGGCGGGAACGGGGTCCATTCCAGCGAACCGGAAAATCGACGCGCGCACGCTCCTCGATCTGTCGGGTGAATATGAGTTCACCATGGGCGTGGCGCTCTTCGCTCAGGTCCAGAACCTCACCGACGAGGTCTACAACGTCGCCTTTGCGCCGGCCGGCGCCCGGCCGGGCGCGCCGCGGATGATCATGGGCGGGATGAAGCTGCGGTTCTGAAGCGCCGTCCGGCCGGGCAGCGAACGTCCATCGGCGATCTATGGCGTCGCCCGGCCGGACGGCGCTTCAGATCGAAAACCGGCTGGTTGTTCATGTGATCGACGCGCTCGGCCTGGTGGCAGGATTGGCAGGCGGTCCTGGCGAGGTCGAACGCCCCCAGGCTTTGGCCGCGTCACGGGATCCAAACCCGGACTTGGCCTCTTGCCAAACATCGTCATTTAAGAAGAGTGCCTCGGAATTGGTTCGCCGGGCCGGACGTTTGGCGATGCCGTTCTCGATCGTCGTCCTGATCTTCTCCCAGTGATAGACGGCCAGGTCATAGTTGCCCCGCTCGAGGGCGCCGTGCAGCCGCTCGAACCGTTCTCCCACCTCCCACATGGGCTGATCAAAGCCGCGCATCTGTCGCTGGATAAGCTTGAGCCTGGCCTCGTCGCTCTCCGCGGCCAGCAGCCAGTCGTTCGGCGACGGCTTGCCCGCCGACGGCCGCTGGTCGGCGGCGTCGCAGCCCGGTAGCAGCGCTAGCGCGGCCGAGGCGATCAGAATGGACGGTCGTGGCATCTATGGCTCCGTTCCGGCGAGCTCCGGCTCGCCTGTTCGTCAGTTGATCTTGTGAGGGACGGGCCACCGACCCGGAATTGAGGCTCGCCGCCAGGGGCGGGCGATGTGTTGCGGTCGCAATTTCGCCGGCAGGGGAGGTCGTCGGCCGATCCCTTCAGCGGAAACCTGGGACATTCAGATGGTGCTTTCGGAGTGTTGAGCCGGGACCAGGATCAGCAACGCCACGCCGCCGAGGCCGGCGGTGATCGCGCCGAAGATGAAAACGGCCGTGTGGCTGACGTGGTCCCAGAGGAGGCCCGCGGCCAAGCTCGCCGCCAGTCCCGACAACCCGACCGTCGCGCTGTACCAGCCGACGCCGCTGGCCCGCAGTTCGCCGGGCGTCAAATCGACCGCCATGGCCTTGCCGATGGTTCTGAAGATCCCCTGCTAGAGTCCGTAGAGGAAGAAGAGGCCGCCGATCAGGGCGATGTTTCGTGTCGCGGCGAAGCCCGCATAGGTCGCCAGGAAGACCGCGAATGACACCAGCAGGATATTGCGCCGCCCGATCCGGTCCGACAACCGACGCGGCCAAGGGCGCGTTGGTGTAGGATGCCGGCCATTGAGTTCGAGCGGTCAGAGCCGCTTCGCGTTTTCTGCCTCGAGGACAATCCCCTCTTGGTGTTCCACCTCGAACAGATGATCGAGGACGTCGGCCACACCTTTGCCGGCTCCACCGACAGCTTCGCTCGGCTCAAGTCTGAGGCGCCGATCCCGATGGACGTCGCCCTGGTGGACATCGACCTGGCCGATGGTCGCACCGGGCCAGCCGCGGCCGCATGGCTCCGGGACCAGGGCGTAGCCATCGGCTTTGTCACCGGTCAGGTGGCGATCGCCGCCCAGTACACCGAGATTTCCTCCTGTGTTCTGGCGAAGCCGTTCGCAGCCAAGGACCTGGCGCAGGTGCTGGACGAGCTGCGCAGGCCAGCCGAGTAGCCAATCCTCCGCAGTCAAGTCCCGCCGACCTGAGAACAGAAGTCCGCCTTCAGCGCTCAACTCTCTGATTTTACACGGGAAGCCGTGATCGGAAGCAAAGCAGGAGCAGCCGGCCAGCGCCGGTCAGTGGGAGGGGCTTAACGTGGCGGAGGACGTTTGGCACATCCTGGCCGGCGGTGGCCGGACAGGGGAGATATTGCGCACCGTCGACTGGGCGGTGTCACCACTGGGCGAGCCGTCTACTTGGCCGCAGCCGCTGAAGACCCTGCTGAGCATCGTCATGGGAGCGAACCAGCCGATGTTCGTGGCCTGGGGCGAGGACAGGTGCGCGGCGTAGGCCGCAGGAGTCTGGTAGCCGATCGCCGAGTCCGGCCGGGCCGTGTTGTAGTCGGCGGTCCGGCCGGCCAGCTTGCCGCAAAAGTGCTTCTCGACTATCGCGCTGAGGGCTTGGTGTTTACGCTCCTAGCCGGATCGGAGAAGGAGCATCGAGACGGCGCGACCAGGCTAGATTCCTCACCCTGGCAGAATGGACGACCGCCCAGCCTCTGGGACTACGACGGCCTGCACCGCGAGCTTCAGCAGCGCGACAACCCCGGATACACATGTATCGCTTCCCGGTTAAGGTCTGCGAACGTTCCGGTTAAGTTTCGGCCTCGAGATCTTCAGTGGTGGGCTTGAGGGCAAATTCTTATCCGGCATGAAGTCTATGGGGGTGTTCGCCCATGCTGTGAGGCCTAGGGTTACCCTTCGCACATATTGAGCTTAGCTTGCTGCGGAGTGAGCTAGAGGGTGTCCGGAAAACGAGAATGCCCGAATACCGCGTGTACATAGTTAAGCTGGATGGTCATGCCGAACTGACGTTGGAGTTCATTTGCTCTGATGATGATCGAGCTAGAGAGAGGCTTCGCGCGATGAATCCGAGTGTGGAAAGAGCGGAGCTTTGGCAAGGGCGCCGATTCGTCGACTTAATCGATAAGCGCAGGATCTAGGCGCACCGCCACTTGTGCTCAGGAACTTAAGGAAGGCTTCAAAGATGGTCGGATCCGGCCACGCTGAAGGCGATGGTCCTGGCCGAGCGGGCGCGGGCCGACCGGATGGCCCAGATCCTCAAGGAGATGCAGCGCTATCGGTTCGGCCGCCGGGCCGAGACCCTGCCGCTGGACCAGCTGGAGCTGGGCCTGGAAGAGGTCCAGCAGGTGGAGGCGGCCGAGAGTGTGTCCGATAATCTGTGTAAGCGCCGCTGTGGATCATTGATCGCGCTCTCAGCTCGCTGAGAGCGCAAAGCGGTCGCCGAACAGGACGGCAAACTGGCCCATGGCGGCGGTCCACTCAATGGGCCTGCGCCGACGCCAGCGTTCTGGATGGCCAGGTAGAGCAGCTTCATCGCCGCCTCGTCGTTGGGGAAGCTGCCGCGGGTCTTGATGATCTTGCGCAGCGACTGGTTCAGGCTCTCCACGGCGTTGGTGGTGTAGATCATCTTGCGGATATCCGGCGGGAAGCCGAACAGCGGGACCACGTGATCCCAGGCCCGGCGCCAACTCTGCCCGACAGCCGGGTACTTAGCGCCCCAGTGAGCCTCGAACTCGCCGAGCCGATCCCAGGCGGCCTCGGCGTTCTCGGCCCGGTAGATCGCCTTCAGGTCGGGCATGATCTGCTTGCGGTCCTTCCAGGACACGAACGCCATCGAGCTGCGGATCAGATGCACAATGCAGGTCTGCACCGGGGTCTCGGGGAAGACCGCCCCGATCGCCTCGGGGAACCCCTTCAGGCCGTCGACCACGGCGATCAGGATGTCGCCGACGCCGCGAGTCTTCAGGTCGTTCATCACCTTCAGCCAGAACTTGGCGCCTTCGGTCTGCTCGATCCACGGGCCGAGCACGTGCTTGTGGCCGTCGGCGTCCAGCGCCAGGGCCACATAGACGGCCTTGTTCTTGACCAGACCCTCGTCACGGATCTTCACCCGCAGCGCGTCGAAGAAGACGACGGGATAGCAGGCGTCGAGCGGACGGCCCTGCCAATCCTTGCGCTCGCCCACGCGCCGGATCTCGCCTTAGTGGCCATCGTCCACGCCCTGGCGGTCGCCAGCTTCTATCCCTACGAGCGGGCGTCGTGCCTGGAGATCAAGGCGGTGTCGGCGTGGCTCGGCGGTCATGCGCCGGGATCGAGGAGAGCGTGGCGGGATCGGCCATCTCCGCTCGCCACGAGGCCTGGGCGATGCTGCTGCCGCGCGCGGCGGCCGACGCCTGGGGGTTCGTCGCGGGTCTGAGCTGCGAAGACCTCCTGGGCCTGCTCGCCCACTGCGCCAGCCTGACCCTCAACGCCGTGCGCAATCCCCTGGACCGCCGTCCATTGGCCCTGGCCCATGCGGACGCCCTGGCGCAGCGCGCGGGCCTGGACATGACCCGGTATTGGTCAGTGAGCGGGGCCAGCTATCTCGCCCAGGTGACCAAGGCGCGGATCGTCGAAGCGGTGGGGGAGGGGGCCTCGCCCGAGGCGGCGGCGAAGCTGGCCGATCTCAAGAGGCCTGCCATGGTCGAGGCCGCCGAGGCGGCCCCGGCCGGGACCGGCTGGCTGCCGACCTTGCTCAGGACGGCGGCGCCCGAGGCCAAGGCCGCCGTGGGCGAGGCGGAGGACTTGCCGGCGGTCCTCGCGGCTGAATAACTGACGGCGGGTGTCCCGACACCCGGAGTCCCCTCTCCAAATTCGCCCGTGCAGGCTCGCCTGCGCGGGCGTTTTCGTAAGCGAAGCGCCTCTTGACGGTCAGGCCTTCAGGTTGGTCGCGGCCAGCTTGCCCGTGCGGCGGTCCTGCTCAAGGTCGTAGGAGACAGGTTGGCCCTCGTCCAGGCCCGGGAGGCCCGCCCGCTCGATGGCGGAGATGTGGACGAAGACGTCCTCGCCGCCGTCATTGGGCTGGATGAAGCCGAACCCCTTGGACGTGTTGAACCACTTCACCGTTCCGGAGCCGGAACCGGCAGCGTCGCGGGACGCACCGCCACCGCCACCGCCGCCGGCGCGTGGGCGGTCGAAACCACCGCCGGACTGTCCGCGCGGTGGTTCATAGCCGCGATCGCCGCCGCCGCCACGCGGGGCCGGTCGGCCGCGGCCCGCCCCGGCCGGCGCCTGGCCGGTGACCCGCAGGCCCACGGCGGCGAGCTTGCCGGAACGCCGATCCTGCTCGACCTCGAAGCTGACGCTCTCGCCTTCGTTGAGCTCTTCGAGGCCGCTGTCATGCAAGGCCGAGATATGGACGAAGATGTCCGGGCCGCCGTCCTCCGGCGCGATGAAACCAAAGCCTTTGGCGGCGTTGAAGAACTTGACGACGCCCTGGGACATTGGCGGCTCTCTCTGCATCTACGACTGCGATCTAACGGCGCGAAATGGGTCTGGCTAGGGAAAAGCAGCTCCGGCTCTCAGCGTTTCGGGCTCGGCGCTTCGCGCCTTGGTCGGGGCGCCGCAGCTTGAGCCCGCCCAGCGCAGTGAGCGGGCCAAGGCGTTCTTCGCAGTGACGTGATGGTGTGGACGCTCGACCGAGCGCCGAACGTCAACTTCACCCTTGCGTCTTGGAGGTCGTCCACACATGCCGTCTAAGGGGCCGTGCGCTAGGGTGATAGCCGTCGGGGAGGTCCTGAGGTTCGGACGATGGCGACTTCACACTCTAGGCCGGGGCTGGGGATCGCGGCCACAATCCGCAGTCGTCGCCACGCCTCCAGAGAGTCGCCACGCCGCCAAAGTTTGGATGACCCCGGCCGCCTTCAACGCCTCCCTAAGCAACGACTGCTTCATGCCCCAACACCGCTAGTTTTTTCGCCTGAATCCAATGTTTCCGCGCGATCCTCGGCGCCGCAAAGCAACCAACCCCAAGGCTGTAAGCTTCACCTTTAGATGACGCCCGCGGCATGATGAACCGGGCGCGGCAAATCTCTCGCTTCTTTACTTCTCGTGACGTGACCCCCTGAAACTCAGCCAGAAATAACTAGAGTCCGCCCCAGGAAAG
>NZ_LSJI01000120.1 GCF_001557235.1 Phenylobacterium sp. CCH9-H3
GGCATGGGCGAAGGCTCCTCGGGGCTTGCGTCGGGGGGTGATGCGCCGCACCGTGCAAGTTCAAGTCAACTTGAGGTCAAGTGGTGAAATTCCCCGACATCGCCGAGGTCGCGCGCCGCTCGGGCGTTCCCGCCTCCACGCTGCGCTTCTACGAGGAGAAGGGCCTCATCGCTTCGGTGGGCCGGCGTGGCGCGCGGCGGCTCTTCGACCCGGCGGTGCTGGAGCGCCTGGCCCTCATCGCCCTGGGGCGGGCCGCCGGCTTCTCCCTGGACGAGATCGCCCGCATGTTCGCCCCCGACGGCCAGCCTCGCATCGAGCGCGAGCGCCTGACCGCCAAGGCCGACGAACTGGACCGCCGCATCCAGCGCTTGGCCGTCATGCGCGACGGCTTGCGGCACGCGGCGGCCTGTCCGGCGCCGAGCCCGATGGAATGCGACCATTTCCGCCGCATCGTCCGCATGGCGGGCGCCGGCCGCCTCGACGCCCCCGCCCGCCGCCGCTTCGTCGCGGAGGCGGTCTAGCCTCGTGCCCCGGAACCGTCGTACCACCGCCCCGGACGCCACGTTTCGGGATCCTCCATGCGCCCCCTCATCGCCGCCGCCGCCGCGCTCCTCGTCGCGGCC
>NZ_LSJI01000121.1 GCF_001557235.1 Phenylobacterium sp. CCH9-H3
TTCGCCGTCCGACGGGCGAAGAGGTCGCGCGCTACTATCCCGAGCGTGCGGCGCGACGGCCTTCGGCGGCCGGGGTTGAACACGCGGCGGCGTCCGCGGCTTTGGCGGCGGCGGTTTCGCTTCGGGTGGTGGTGGTGGCGGGGGCGGCGGAACGGGCTTGACCAGGCGGACGTCCGTGACGGACTCCTCGACGTAGTCGCGGTACTGCGGCTCGAAGCGCGCCTGCCAGAGGTAGACGCCGAGGCCCAGGTGGACGCCGAGCGCCACCGCAAGCGCGCCGCCCAGGGCCGGACTCATTCGGCGGCGCTTGCGGAGATCGTCGAAAGGCGACCGGTGCGCAGGCCCGTGATGAAGGGCGTCAGCCGTCACCGGCGCCTCCAATCCATTGACCGGCCCGCGGGTCAGATCTGCTCGTCGCAGAAGCCCGGGTCCGGGTCTGCCGGAACAAGTCCTTCTCCTTTCATATCGAGGCGGCGCCGGCCGCAACGCCGTACGGCGGCCCCAGCGGAGGAGCCCAGCCGCGCGGGAGACCCTACGCCGCGGCGGTAGAGGACCGGGATGGGAGCGCCCGGCCCTCATGCCGGGAGAGACGCGATCGTCGAACTTTGCTCTCGGCGATCACACATACATCGTATTACGAGATAATCTGCCGCTCAAATCACGCCTGCGGGAGGAACGGTGACTGCCGGCCGGCGAAGGCGATCCTTTCGGCGGCGCATGGGTCGGGCCGTGCTTGGACGCATAAGGCTGAAACGCGGCGCGGAAGGGCGGAGTGGGATCGGAACTCACGGAGCGATCCGTTCGCTTGCTCGTTGGTGTGCAAGCGAGAACGGGCCTGGAGGCGGCATGCGGTCCACTACCTCTCCGATCGAACGCGCGAATGCTGTTGAAACTAGGCGCTCCCTCGATGCCGGTTTTGCCGGCTGATGGCGGGTCGCATCGAGGACTACGCTCTGATCGGCGACTGCGAGACTGCCGCCTTGGTGGGGCTCGATGGCTCGATCGACTGGCTGTGCTGGCCGCGCTTCGATTCCGACGCCTGCTTCGCCGCCCTGCTCGGCGACCCAGCCAACGGGCGCTGGAAGATCGCCCCGGCCGCGGACGGCGTTCGTACCTCCTGGCGCTACCGGCCCGACAGCCTGATCCTGGAGACGCGGCACCAAACCGACGAGGGCGTCGTCCTGGTGACCGACTTCATGCCCCCACGCGGCGCAGCCTCCGACCTCGTGCGGTTGGTTACGGGTCTGCACGGGCGCGTCGACATGAATTGCGAGCTGATCCTGCGTTTCGGTTACGGCAGGACCTTGCCTTGGGTGACACGTTTGGACGACGGCGGGCTCAGCGCGGTCGCCGGGCCGGACCGGGTGGTGCTGCGCACGCCCATCAAACTTGCGCCGAACGACATGACGACCGTTGCCGATTTCACCGTGCGCGCCGGCGAATCCATACCTTTCGTCCTGGCCTACGGACTCTCGCATCTTCCGCCGCCCGCGGCGATCGACGCCGCCGCCGCGCTGGCCGAGGCCGAGGCCTTTTGGCGCGAGTGGGCCGCGCGAGGCGACGTCACCGGGCCGCACAGCGATGCGATTCGCCGCTCGTTGATCACCCTCAAGGCGTTGACCCATGCGCCGACCGGCGGCGTGGTCGCCGCCCCGACCACATCGCTCCCCGAACGGATTGGCGGCCAGCGCAACTGGGACTACCGCTTCTGCTGGGTGCGGGACGCCACCCTGACCTTGCTGGCGTTGATGAACGCCGGCTACCTGGAAGAGGCTGCGGCCTGGCGCGACTGGCTGCTACGGGCGGTCGCCGGCAGCCCCGACCAGATGCAGATCATGTACGGCCTGGCCGGCGAACGCCGACTGACCGAGTGGACCGCCGACTGGCTGCCCGGATACGAGGGGTCCCGTCCCGTGCGGATCGGCAACGCCGCGCACGACCAGTTCCAGCTCGATGTCTACGGCGAGCTGATGGACGCCCTACATCAGGGTCGCAAGGGCGGCCTCCCCGGCAGCGAGCCGGCTTGGGCGGTCCAGCGGGGGCTGCTGAGACATGTCGAGGCCACCTGGGACACGCCGGATGAAGGCCTCTGGGAAGTTCGCGGCGGCCGCAAGCATTTCACGTTCTCGAAGGTGATGGCCTGGGTCGCTCTCGACCGAGGCGTCAGGTCGGCCGAGCAGTTCGGTCTCGACGGGGATCTGGACCGCTGGCGTTCGCTCCGTGCGCGCATGCACGAGAGCATCTGCGCACACGGCTACGACGCTGAGCGGAACACCTTCGTCCAGGCGTATGGTCGCCCGGAACTCGATGCGAGCCTGCTGCTGCTGGCGGAGGTTGGTTTCCTCGCGGCCGACGATCCGCGGTTCCGAGGCACGGTGGAGGCCGTGGAGCGCAACCTGCTGCGGGACGGATTTCTCCTGCGCTATGACACGCAGACCGCGCAGGACGGCCTGCCGCCCGGCGAAGGGGCCTTTCTCGCCTGCAGCTTCTGGCTCGTGGACGCCTGGCTGATGCTGGGCCGCCGCGACGACGCCGAAGCGCTCTTCGCGCGCCTGCTGGCCGTCCGCAACGACCTGGGCCTCTACGCCGAGGAATACGACCCGAAGGCCGGCCGGATGTGCGGCAACTTTCCCCAGGCGTTCTCACACGTGGGACTGATCAACTCAGCCTACAACCTCACCCGCGCGGCGAAGCCTGTACAGCAGCGCGCGGAGACGGAATCGACGCGCCCCGCGGTAGTTTCCCCGGCGTAGCCCAGGTCATCCTGCGACCTCACGCAGACGGGCGCCGGTGCGGCGGCGCAGCTAAGGCAGGATTGGATTCGATCTATGCGGCGGCGACCGGCGCGATTTCCCGAAGTTGTCAGCGGCGCGCGCGGACTTGCGCCTGCTCCAACACGCGCCGCTGCGCGGAGCGTGATGATTTTCGCCCGGGTTATATTGACCGTTGTATGACGGCGATTTACGGCGGTCTTCGCATGGAAGACTCGGCGACCTTCACAGCGTTCACCGGCCAAAGGCTCGCCGCGGCGGGATCTATCGAGGCGGTCGCCGAGGCCCTGGCGAAGAACGCTGACGTCGATTCGTTGCCTCAGGTCTTCGAGGACGCCACGGGGCGTCCGGTCGAGCTCGACATGCGCCATGGCGCCGCCGCGGCGGTCGCCGAGTATCGCGCAAGAACCGCCAAGCCCACCGCCCGGCCGGGCCGCGGCCGTCCGAAGCTCGGAGTGGTCGCCCGCGAGGTGACGCTTCTCCCGCGCCACTGGGATTGGCTGGCCGGCCAGCCCGGCGGCGCGTCGGCGGCGCTCCGCCGGCTGGTGGAGGATGCGCGGCGCGCCGACCCCGGGCCCGACCGGATCCGTTCGGCGCGCGAGGCGGCCTATCGGGTGATGTCCGCGCTCGCGGGGGACTTGCCGGGGTTCGAAGAGGCGAGCAGAGCCCTCTTCTCCGGCGACCTTCAGGACCTGGAGGCCCGCGCCGTCAGTTGGCCCACCGACGTCCGGTCGTTCGTCCTGCGCCTCGCGCATGGCGGCTAGTTCGCGGGCGGCTGGGCCTTGCAGTCGATGTTGAAGGTGAAGCTGGCGCCCAGGCCCAGGCCGCCCTGATAGTGCCGATCGCACTTCTCGATGTGCTCGCCCAGGGCCTGCAGCGTTTCGTTGTGGCTGTTTGGGCCGGGCGCCCCGGTGATGGCGGACAACGGACTGCAGGCGCCTGCGCTCAAGGCGGCCGCGGCCAGCAAGATGCGTTTCATTGAACCTCTCCTTCGTTGGCTTGCAGGCCGAGGACGTACCCGCCGCCCGGCCGCTTGGTGAGCACCTGCCGGCGCATGCGCGGATCGAACGAAATGTGGATCCACGTCCCCTCCTCGATCAGTTGGTCGAAGGCCAGGCTCGAAGCCGCCAGCACACGGCACACCGCCTTGGGCTTACCGAAGCCATAGCAGTTGAAATCGACCGCATGGCCGGTGAGGTGGGCCGACCTCGGCGCGCCGCCCACCGCCCGGTTGAGCGGCGGGCTGCGATAGCCGCTGGAGACGGTGATCACCCTGTCGCCCAGCAGCTTGCGGACCTCCTCCATCCGCACAGCGGTGGCCCGAAGCGTCTCCACCACAGCGGGCGGCGGCCGGTTGTCGATGCGGCGATGTTGTGTGGCCACGAGTTCTTCCAGCGCGAAGTGCGCTGTGAGCTTTGTCGTCATCTAATTTGGTCCTGAAAGGCGCCGCTCAGCCGCGGGCGGCGCGCGTCGTCGCGACGTCGATGGCGGCGGGACGCGCCGCCTCAAGTTGCTCGAACCGGGTTGCGTTGGCGCTCCAGAGCTGCGCCAGGGCCCAGGCCAGCAGGGCCGCCGCCACGCCCCAGGCGCGGCTCTTCAGCCCTTCCACGGCCTTGAGCGTGGAGGCCACGCTCGCCTTGATTTCAGCGAGCCGCTCCTCACAGCGCGACTCGTGATCGCTGAGCCGTTGTTCGAGGGCGGCGAGCCGTTCCGACTGCGTCGTCATTTCGCACCGAACTTCGGATGACTGACGCCAGCCTCGACCGTCGTGCCCGTCGTCTTGCTCGTTCCCTGGTTGCTCTCGCTGCCGGTCTTCTGCTCCCCGGTAAAGAGGCCGATCGGCAAACGCCCTCCCTCTGCCGGGCCATGATCGCCCGGCCCGACGTCTCATTCGACCGCGCCCCCAGGCTGGCGTCGAACAGGCCCATGATCGACTTCATGTCGTCGGCGGCGTTCATCGCCTCCTGCAGCGCCCCGGCCGGCACGCCGGCGAACCCCTGCCGCATGGGCGGCTCGGGCCCGTCGTACTCGATGTAGGCGTGGCTCTGGACGTTGGCCGTCGCCCACTTGGCCGAGTCCGTCTCGAACGCGCCCTTGCGCCCGATGAACGGCGCCTTGGGCGCCAGCGCCACCAGTTCGGTCGAGGTGGTGCGCCAGTAGTTGAACATCCGCTGCGGGTCCTTGGCGTCCCGCACCAGGCTGCGCAGTCGCCGGCGCCCGTCGACCATCAGCTCCTCGCCATAGACCGGCACGATGGGGATGAACCGCCCGGCCCAGTCCACGGTCTCCAGCACCTCGGCGCCGGTCAGGATCCGCTGCGTCACCCGGTGGCTCGCCGTCTGCCGTGGCCGGCCGACGGGCCTCACGCCCAGGGCATCGAACATCGCCTTCTGCGCCTTGTAGAGCCCCTCCTCGATCGCCTGGCCGTCCGAGAGGGCCAGGATGGTCCGGGTCGTCCGCTCTCGCCGCCAGTACTCGGCGATCATCACCCGGTCGCCGTCGAGCCAGGGCCCGCCCAGCCGGCCATAGTCCTCGCCGTCCCAGTCGACGGCCTCGGCGCCCTTCCAGCGCGCCTCGAACGCCGCGCGCGGCAGGGTGTCCACCACAAAGGCGGTGTTCCAGTCGCTGCTGTCGGCTGCGGTGCTCTCGGGGTCGCCGTAGATGGAGAACGGGTTCGCCACCCGCTCGATGGCGATGTCTTGGTCGAAGCCGTCGTCGCCGGCATAGCGCGTGTTGATGCGGAAATAGCCGACGCCGGACGTTACGGCGAAGTCGAGTGCGGTGTCGTAGGCCACCTCAGCATCCGAGCTCTGTTCGATATGGCGGATCAGGCCGTTGAACACCTCCGCCGTCTCCGGGTCCGACGCCCCGTCCACCGGGTGCACCGAGATCGCCGGCTTGTTCTGTCGCGCGTCGTTGACCACCTGGCGGATGAAGGTCGGCAGCCGGTTGATGGTCAGGCAGGGGCGCCCCTCCATCTCCCGGTCGCGCCGCACCCGCTCCGGCCACTGCTCGCCCAGGCGGGCGAACCGCAGGTCGTCCAGCGCCTCGCGCCGGTTCTCGGCCTCGGCGTCCGCCGCCAGCTGGAACGCGGCGCGGGCCTCTTTAAGGATATCTTGGTCGGGCAAAGGCTTAGGCCCCATAGGTTTAGGCCCGCGACGCAGGCGCGCGCGAGTGAAGGCGGCCACTTCGGACCACGGCGATCAGGATGTGGGAGAGGGCCGACCCGACGCTCAGCTCCGCAGCGACGGGAGCCAAGGCGCAGTAATCAACCCTGACAGAACTCTCTCAAATTCGCGCGCGAATGTCAAGAACAAAACGCGAACACATTCGTCAGTCCTCGAGCAGCGCGTCCAGCGTGATCTCGGCGTTCAGGACGCGCGAGACCGGGCAAGTCTTTTCCGCCGCCTCCGCCACCTCGCGGAACTTGGCGTCGGACAGCCCGGGGACCTTGGCCCGCAGGGTCAGCGCCGAGCGGGTGATCTTGAACCCCGCCCCGTCCTGGTCCAGCGACACGGCCGCCTCGGTGGACAGCTCCTGCGGGGTGAACCCCTCGCGTTGCAGCGCGAACGCCAGCGCCATGGTGAAGCAGCCGGCGTGGGCCGCGGCGATCAGTTCCTCGGGGTTGGTCCCCGGCTCCTCCTCGAACCGCGTCTTGAAGCTGTAGGGCGTGTCGCTCAGCACGCCGGATCCCGAGCTCAGCGCGCCGGTCCCGTCGCGTCCCGTTCCGCGCCAAATCGCGTTCGCCTTGCGGATCATGGAGGAACTCCTTTCGGTTGACGCCACTACCCTGTGGCGCCGGCCCGGACCCATCGAGTGGCCATCGGGCGGGCCGCCTTCGGTTTGTCGTCGCGCCGCCCGGCTAGGCAGCTTTTCGCGTCGTCCGCTTGCGGTTGGCCGCAGGACGCTGCGCGGGCGACTTGCGGCTGCGGGGCTTGGCCTTCCCCTGCTCTCCCCGCCGCTCGATCTCCTTCATCACCCGGCCATGCGCGTCTTCGTGAGCCTTGGCTCGCGCTTCGCATCGCGCCTGCAGCCGCGCCAGTTCCTTGTCCGTCAGCTTCTCGATGCCGATGAACGCGTTCTCGGCGTTCGATGAAAGGATCAGGTCGTCCAGCTTGGCCTGGATCGCGGCGTTGTCGCGATTCTGGGTGTTCTGGATGAGGAACACCATCAGGAAGGTGATGATCGTGGTGCCGGTGTTGATCACCAGCTGCCAGGTTTCCGAGAACTTGAACACGGGCCCGCTCGCCGCCCACCCCAGCACCAGGGCCAGACAGGCGCAAAAGGTCCAGGGGCTGCCTGCCGCCTGGGCGGTCCGGTTGGCGAGGGCCGCGAACGTCTTGTCGATGCTCATGCGTGCTTCAACGCACGAACGGCCTTGCCGTGGCGCCGCTTGCTCCGCTTCGTTGCGGACAAGCTTCAGTCCTCGTCGTCGGCGTCCAGTTCCGCCACCAGCCGGCGCAGCCGCGCCAGGTCCTCCGGGGCCAGCGCCCGCTCGCGGGCGAAATGGGCGACCAGCGGCGCGAGTTGGCCGCCGAACAGGCGATCCAGCAGGCCCTGGCTCTCGCTGGTCACCCAGTCCTGCCGGCTGAGCAGTGGCGCATAGACCACGCCGGCCCCGCGTCGTTCCGACCTCAGGGCCCCTTTTCGGATCAGCCGGTGGATCAGGGTGCGGACGGTGGCCTCGCCCCAGCCGTTGGCCGCACCCGGGCCGGCCAGGATCTGCTCCACGCCCGCGCCCCCGCCACCCGCGTCCGCACCGTCCCAGACGGCGGTCATGACCTGGCTTTCGGCCTCCGAGATGCGCCGGTCGGCGGCGGGCTTGGCCACCACGGCCGCCTCAGGCCGCCGCGCGGCGTATGCGCCCTTCCAGGTGCCGCTCGCAGATCACCGCCACGGTGGTCGCCAGCAGCCCCAGCATGATCGCCAGCGTCGCCTCCGCCAGGCCCGGCGCCATCACGGTCAGGCTCGGCACGGGCCGCACGTTCGAAATTCCGATGAAGCTCGCGAACATCACGTAGGCCGCGGCCAGGCAGCCCAGAGGCACGCCGGCGGATCGGACGATCCGCAACCGTCCCAGCGCGCCGGCCAGTCCCTTGGCGTCGGCCTTGCCGACCTTGCCCAGGCTCATGCCCCACACCACCACCGACGCCGCCGCCGCGGCGAGCAGGAGCAGCATCACCAGCTTCATCTCCACCGAAGCGTCGGCGAAGACGCCGCCCACGGTCAGCCGCTCCGAGGCCGGAACCACGGTATAGGCCGGCTGCGCCTGGGCCCACGCGGCGCCGCCCGTCAAAGCCGCGGCGACCGCGCCCAGCGCACCCGTCCCGAAGGTCTTCAGTTCCATGGTCCGCATCGCGGCCTCCCGTCGTTATTACGTACGTAGCAATGTCAGCTTACATTTGTAACAACGACTGTCAACGGCCGCGATGCGCGCCGTAGGTCTACGCGCTCCGGCGCCGGAACATGCCGACGATGAACAGCAGCAGGATGGCGCCCGCCGTAGCCACCAGCAGGCTCGGGATGATCCCTTCGCCCGTGCCGATACCCAGCGCGGTCGCGATGAAGCTGCCCAGGAACGCGCCGACCACGCCCACCACCAGGTTCGTCAGGAGGCCGTGGTTGCGCCGCATGACCTTCTCCGCGATCCAGCCGGCCAGGATGCCGATCAGGATGGCGCCGATAATCCCTACTCCACTCATGGCTTTCTCCTCCGTTCGCCTGCGACGGCAATGCGGAGCGGGGCCGTTCGGTTGCAGGTCAGTGGTAGCGGGGACCCGACGCCATGAGGCGACAGTACCAGACCACGACGATCAGGACGCCGACGCTTTCGAAGGGCCGGGCTTCCATCAGGTCGATCAATTGGCGCGCGAAGTCGGGCATCCGCGGCCTCCTGCCGCCTAACCGTCCCCCGACCATTTCACCTTTAAGATCAACACCCTTAACGCCGCTTAACGAAGCAGGATTAACTTAGCCCATCCACGACAGCGCACCCGCTGTCGCCCGGGCGCCGGGGCGCGGCGCGGCCTCCGGCCCGCCCCGCCGGTTCAGCGCGAACTCCCCGAACGCGTCGGCGCCGTGGCTGGCCCGGTCGTGCAGCGGACCCGCATAGCTGCGCGTGGCCCGGTTCCAGCGCTTGCGATAGTTGCGCAGCCGCTCAAGGCCGCCGGCGCAGCGCTCGGCGTCGAACCAGCACATGGGGATCATCAGACGGGCGGCGTTGACGCGCTCCTCCGGATCCGTGGGCGTCCCCACGCTGATCCGCGACAACCCCAGCGAACCCAGGGTGTCGTAGCGCGAGCGCCCGGTCCCCAGTTCGCGCACCATCACGTCGTGCGGCAGGTGATGCGCGCCCCACAGATATGGCTTGCCGCCGATCGCGCGCCGGACCACCGCTTCCAGCCCTTCCCCGCTGGTCTCGAAATAGTCGATCACCCGCACCTCGCGGCCGGCCTGCTGGAAGAACCAGATCGCCGTGTAGTCGTCGATGCCCAGGTCCCAGGCCGTGTCTACCCGCAGCGACGGGTCCACCGGCACGCGGCCGACCCGCCCCGCGCGCTCCGCCTCGGCCAGCAGGCTGGCGTAGTAGGTCCCGGGCGCCGCGGCGTCGAAGTCCACCAGGTACTCCGAGGCGAACCGCGCCTCGCCCTCCTCCACCGAGCCAAGTTCGGCGATCAGCTCGCGCCGCTCCCGCTCCAGCTGCTCGGGCGTGAACACGTCCGTCTCCGTCGCCGGCGACTTCAGGCAGAACCACGCCGGGTCGTCCCGTCGGCTCTCGAACGCCCGCGCCGCATGGTTCCGCCCCCGCGGCGTCCACAGGAACAGCGCCCAGCCGTCGTTCTCCAGCAGCATCGGCCGGATGTGCGCCCAGGCCTCGGGCGTCGCCAGCGCCCACTCCGACATCACCACGCCTGCCGCGGACGAGCCCACCAGGCTGTTGTAGTTGTCCGACCCGATCACCTGCCAGGTGGCGCCATTCGCCAGCTCCACCAACATCTCCGCCTCGCGGAAGGCGGGGTTCAGGGCGGCCGGAAACGCCTCCTCGATCCGCCGCCGGCCGGTGTGCGGGTTCACCGCGTCCCAGATCGCCTTGCGGCCCTGGGCGGCCTCCGGCAGTAGGTGCCAGTAGGTGCCGGGCCGGTTCGACGCCGACCAGGCCGCCCAATGCAGCGCCACCTCGTCCTTGCCCCACCGCCGGTGCGCCACCACGTCCGCCCGCTTGGCGCCCTCCATCAGCGCCTCCCACAGGTCCACCTGGTGCGGCCGGGGCTCCCAGTCGAACGGCAGGGCGTTGCCGCCCGCCTCCGCCGCCGCCAGGGCCGCCATCGCCGCCTCGGCCTTGACCTTCAGCCCCGCCCTCACGCTTCGCCCTCCGGCTTGAGCTCGCGGACGAAGGCCCTGCCGTCCGGGCCGATCACCTTTTCGAAGCGGCGCGCGCGGAAGACGATCTCCACGCGCTCCGGCGTCTGCCGCGCCTCCTTCTCGGCCTTGCCGCCCCAGGCCTTGGGCGCGATCAGCGCGGCGCGGCGCATCAGGGTCGAGACCAGCAGCCGGGCCTGCGGCGCCGTCTCCTTGGTGGCCGCCCGCGCGACCGTCAGGGCCTCGTCGGCGCAGGCGTCCGCGCCCTGCAGCCGGGCGCGCGCCACCGCCTCCGCGAACGCCGGATCCTTGTCCTGCCAGGCGTAAAGCGTGGTGTACGACGGCATCCCCTCGAACGCGCAGATGCTGCTCCAGGGCTCGCCCTTCGCCAGCCGCTCGCAGATGTCCGCGGCGATCTTGGCGCCGTAGCGCACCTGCGGGGCCTTGGCCCTCGCCGGCGGCTTCTTGCGCGCACGCGCCTTGGCCTCATCTGCCGTCCGTGGCTTTTCGACCATGGCTAAGCTCCTTGTTTGCGTTGAACTTTCCGGCCTGCCGCGCCGCCACAAAGTGGTCGCGATCTCGGCTCTCCGTCATCGCGTCCGCATCGCGGCGCGAGTCGTATCGTCGGACACGCCATCGCCCTGGCCGCCGGCCGGGGCCACCTTGGGGAGCGAGTTCGATGTCGTCCGAGGATCAGTATCGCAGCCAGGCCGAGGCCCTGCTTCGCCTCGCCGCCGCCACCGACAACATGCGCGACCGCGGCCGCCTCATCGACGAGGCCATGCGCTGGCACAACCGCGCCCTCGAGGCGCAGGAAGGCCCCGGCGGCTCCCTTGCGGACGGCGCGGAGGAATACCGGCTCTAGGCGTCGCCCTTGCCGCGCACGGCGGCGGCGCAGGCCTTGGCGAACGCCTGCGGGCTGATCGGCTTTTCCACCACCGCCACCCCTTCGCCCTTCAGCATGTCCACATTGCCGGTCACGTAGAAGTACGGGATCTCGCCCAGCCGCTCGGTGATCGCCCTGACCGCCTCGATCCCCGTCCCCTCCAGGATGCGGACGTCGGCGGTGATCAGGTCGGGACGATGCCGGCTCGCCTGTTCCACCGCATCGGTCGGCGTGGCGGCGATGTCGAAGCTTCGATACCCGAGGCCACGCAGGAGGTCCTCGACCTCGAGGGCGATGATCATCTCGTCCTCGATGATCAGGGCATGCGGCGCTGACTGGTCCGGCATCACGGGAACATGGCTCCGACGGTGCGCAAGGCCAACCTCGCACACCCTCAACGAGTCGTCCCCCGACCCCCGCATGGGAGCGGCGAATGGTGAAGAAGGCTTGAACAAGCTCGGCCTTGGCCGCGCGCTCGGCGCCGAGGCCGCGTCCGGATCGGGCCGTCTTCACAGGCCGAGGCGAACAGGCGGCTCAGGGGACCCGGCGATACACGAACGTCTCAGCGTCCTGGCGCAGCACCAGCGTGGGCGAAGGCGACCGCCCCGACCCCGGGAAATCGAACAGGATGTCGCCGCCGTACTTGGAGAAGAACCGCGTCGGCGATTGGGGAACGATGAGAAGCTGCCCAGCCCCCGCCGTCACGATGAGCCCCGTCTCCCCACGGCTGATCTGAAGGCGATCGTCCGCGGCGTATTCGTAGGTTCCGAGCACGCGTTCCAGGGCGGCCGCGGGCACGGCGATCTCGCGCCGCCGCGGCGTCACCTTCAGGTCGACGTCCTGCTGCGGATCCAGCACCCTTCGGGCGATATCGTCGAGGCCCGCGCCGCTCGCCGCGTCCGCGATGGCCACGACGCCGATGCGCCGCGCGGGGTTGAAGCCCATGAACGTTCGGGCGCCGTCACCGCTGCCGTGGCTCCAGTAGTAGGTCTCGCCGTGGATCGTGGTCCGTCGCCAGCCCAGCGCCATGCGGGTGTTCGCATCGTCGCCGGGCCGATCGACCTCCATCATCAGCCGCGCCGCCGCGGGCAGCTCGCCTGGCCCCACGCCCGTCAGGAACAGCTCCATCAGCCGCAGGAGATCGTTCGGCGTCGAACGAAGCCCGCCGGCGGGAGAGAGAACCCCATCGTCCGACGCGACCACGGCGTTGAGGTCCGGGTCATGCCCCTGCGCGCGCCGACCCGCCCACTCCGGCGGGTCGCCGAAGTGAGTGTCGACAAGGCCCAGCGGACCGGTGACGCGCCTGCGCAGAAGTTCCGGGAAGGGCTCCTGCGCCCTGAACGCCAGACCCTGGCCCAGCAAGGCGACGCCAAGGTTGGAATAGCGGAATTGCGAGCCCGGAGCATGGGTCAGCACATGGTTCGGCAGGTCGGCGTAGAGCTGCGCGAAGCTGTAGCCCGCGTACTTGTTGGGCCTGTCCGGTGCGCCCTCCAGGTTGCCCGGCCGGAGCGGAAGCCCTGAGGTGTGAGTCGCCAGGTCCGCCAGCGTAATAGCGGCGCCGTCGAACTGCGGGACCGTCACGCCCGTCGGCACATATTTCGCGAGCGGGTCCTCCAGCCGCGCGTCCCCGCCGACGACGAAGTCGGCCAGCAGCAGCGCCGTGAACACCTTCGAGAGCGACGCGATCTCGAAGACGGAATCCCCGCCGAGCCGACGCGCCCGCCCCCGGTCGCTGGGCCCATAGGCGATGAGGCTGCGGCCGGACGGCCGCAGAATCGCCACCACCCCGCCCGTCCCCAGCCTCTGCCGCTCGATCCGAAAGCGAAGCCATCGCTCGATCTGTGCATCGCTTGCCGGCGCCGCCGCGGTGGAAGCCGCCTTGGCTCCATCCGCCGACGCCGACGCCGGCGTCGCCAGCACGACGAGCAGCGCGGCCAGCAGGGTCGTGAGAAGACGGGCCATCGATCGACACCCCAGTCGGTCCGCGTTCTGAACGTTCGCTCCCATTGATGTCCGCCTATGCGCGGGCCGTCAAAAGGCCGCTCCGACCGGTGGACTACCGCCTGCCCCGTCGCACGGTCGCAACCACGTCTTCGATCGCCGCCACCACGGCGTCGGGCTTGCCGTATTGCATGCCGTGGTCCGCGCCCTCCACTTCGACGAGCCGCCCTTCCGACGAGAGAGCGACGATCTCGCGGTGCGCCGCCAGCCAGACCTTCTGCAGGTCTTGGCACAGCTCCGGCGAGTCCGCCTCGCCGCGCTGGGTGGCCGTAAGCACGACGAGCGGCACGGGCCCATAGGCGCGCTGCTCGGCGGCGATCTGGTCGGCGTTCACGGCGCTCATGCTCTCCGCCTCGGAGATGCCCGTGCGGGCGAACACCGGATCGAGGTACATGGCCGCCAAGACCTCGTTCAGCGCCTCCGGATAGCCCGGGATCTTCGGCGGCGGTCCCCCGCAGGCCTTGAACATGTCCTCCCGCGGCTTGGCAGCCGCGATGGTTTGCATGCACCCATCGGACTTGGCCTTACCCTCGCCGATGAGGGCGCCGACCGCCGGCGAGACCCGCGCGGCGCGACGCTGGGCGTAATCCAGCGCAGGATCCACAAGCACCAGGGCCGCCGTGCTCGCCGGTTCCCGGCTGGCGAACAGCCGCATGGTCTGCCCCGTCAGCGAATGCCCGACGAGCACATAGGGCGGCGCAAGATCGGCCGCCCTGACCAACTGCTGCAGGTCGGCGACGATGTGCTGCGCATCGCGAGGGAACGGTCCGGGGTCGCTGAACGCATAGCCGGCGCGGTCGTACGAGCACACCCGGGTCGTCCTGGCGAGCGCCGGCTGCACCTTGGCCCAGGTCAGCGTGCTTTCTCCCAGGCCGCCGTCCAGGATCACCGTGGGCCGCCCCTCCCCCAGGCAGTACAGGTTGAGCCGTCGCCCGTCCGGGAGGGCGACCAGGGTTTGCGGGCGGGCATAGGCCAGCAGCGCATCCGCGGACGGCGGCGTCTGCCCGCTCGGCGGTTCGGCCTGCCCCAGGCTCGCGAACCCGCCCACCAGTATGGCCGCGCTCAGGCAGATGACGCGCCGTGGCATGCTCTCGGCTCCGCTGGTCCGCGCGCATTACAAATGTAAATCATCGCGAGATGCAAGCCTGAGGCTCGCCGGCGCGTGCTTGTACCTTGTGGCCGGTCCGCGCTACCAAGGCGCATGTCAGAGACTGCGGGAACCTGCTGAGCGTCTCGATCTCGCGAGACACCTCACGACAGCTGCAACGGCCGCGGCGACCGTGGCCGGTTCGCCGGCTGCGCCCCCGGTTCTCTACAGGCTCATCAGCATGCAAATTCGACTTCGACTGGAGCGTCCCGAAGACGCGACTACGATCCACGCCCTCACCGAGGCCGCGTTCGCGGGCTTGCCGTTCAGCGATGGCGCCGAACCTGGAGTCATCGATGCGTTGCGGGCGGCAGGCGCGCTGACCCTTTCCCTCGTGGCGACCGACGGGGCTGAGATCGCCGGCCATGTCGCCTTCTCGCCGGTCGTGATCGACGGACGGTCGGGCGGCTGGTACGGGCTTGGACCCGTATCGGTCTGGCCGCATCGGCAGCGGAAGGGAATAGGACAGGCCCTGATCCGCGACGGACTGCGACGTCTCCGATCGATGGGCGCCGGCGGGTGTGTTCTCCTGGGAGACCCCGCCTACTACGCCCGTTTCGGCTTTGAGCACGACCTACGGCTTCACTACGCCGGCGGGCCGGCCTGGGCCTTCCAATGCCTGACCTTGAACGGGCCCCGCCCCGTGGGCGAAGTGAGCTTCCACCCCGCGTTCGACGCGCCGTAGAAAAGGGAACGCGCCCAAGGCGCAATGATCAACCCTGACAGAACTCTCTCAAAATCGCGCGTGAATGTCAAGAACAAAACGAGAACGGTCTGGTCGCCGGCTTCAGCTGGCCTAGGGCCCCGGTGTCCGCGACGACCTCGCCAACTGCGGGTCCAGCCGCAGGGCCGCCTCGTCGTCGGCGCGCGCACGGCGTAGGTCGTGGGTTGCGGCATAGGCGACGCTGCGATGGCGCAGGGCCAGCGCGTCGTTCGGCTCCAGGGCGATGGCCTGGCTAAGGTCGGCGATGGCGGCATCGCTCCGGCCCCGCTTCAGTTCCGAGACGCCGCGCCCCCGCCAGGCCGCCGCGTCGTCGGGATCGAGAGCGAGCGCCCGGCCGTAGTCCGCCACGGCCGCCGTATGATCGCCCTTCGCCTGGTGGAGGGCGGCGCGATGGCGGAAGGCGACCTCGCGCGTGGGATCCAGGGCGATCACCCGGTCGTAGTCGGCCATCGCCTGCGAGCCCCGGCCCTTGGCCTTCAGGGCCTGGGCGCGGTTGAGCAGGGCGTCGACATGGTGCGGGTCGATCGCGAGGGCGTGTCCCAGGTCGTCGATGGCCTGGTCCCAGTCGGCCTGCTGCATGTAGGCCGCCGCCCGGTTGTTGTAGGCGTCGCGGAAGGTCGGGTTCAGCGCGATGGCGCGGCTGAAATCGGCGATGGCCAGCGCCCGCGCGCCCTCCGCCAGATAGGCGTCGCCGCGCACCTTGATCAGCTCGGCGTCGGTCGGGTTGAGGTCGATGGCCCGGCCGAACTCGGCGATGGCCTGATCGCCGCGCCCCAGAGCCTGGAGCGCCGTCCCGCGCGCCCGGTGTCCGCCAGCCACCTTCGGATCGAGGCGCAGCGCCTCCGCCGCGTCGGCCTCCGCAAGCACGGCGTTCCCGGCCTTCTGGTGGGCGAGCCCCCGGTTGCGCCAAGCTGCCGCGTCGGTCGGGTCCAGGGAAATGGCGGTCGAGAAATCCGCAATCGCGGCCTCGAGCTCGCCGGTGGTGCTTCGCAGCACGCCGCGGGTGACGAAGACCGCCCCGTCCCGCGGCGAGAGCCGCGCGGCGGCGTCGAGGTCCGCCAAGGCCGCCGCATTGTCCCCGCGCCGCATGGCGAGCCCCGCGCGGTTCAGATAGGCCGAGGCAACGGTCGGGTCCGCGGCGATGGCGGCCGCATAGTCGGCGGCCGCCCGGCCGTCGTCCCCCTTGGCCGCATAGGCGATCCCGCGGTTGACGTAGGTGCGCGCCACGACGCCCTCCGTCCGGGCCGCGGCCGGGCCCAGAGCCAGGGCCGCATCGTAGTCGGCGATGGCCCGGTCCCACTCGCCGCGCTGCTGATGGACGAAGCCGCGGTTGCGCAGCGCCACCGCGCGTTCGACGGGTGTCCGGCTGGGAGCTGCGATGATGCGCGTACAGGCCCGCACCATCTCCTCGGGCTCGCCGGAGGCGCAGGCGATGGCGTTGCGGTCGATGACCGGACGCTCCTGGTCCTGCGCCATCGCCCCGCCCTGCGCCGCGAGCGCCAGCCCTAGGGCAAGCCCCATCGTGCTTCGCGCCATCCGCTCATTCCTCCGCGCAAGGCGACGCGCAACCATCTGCTGCGCTCACGCATAGCACGCTCGTTACGCGATGCCGCAACGCCCGGCCATCCGCCTCACCGCGCCTCGCCGCCGCCCGCCAGGATGTCCAGCGCCACCTTCAGCACCGCCTCCAGCCGGCCAGCGTCGCGGTCGCCGCCCCCGGCCGCTTCGCGCGGGGTCTGTTCCTCCCCGCAGACCAGGTCGCAGGCGGCGACCAGGTCGGGCTGGCGCCACAGCCGGCGGCGGAAGTCGGCCAGGCGGCGGCGCGCCAGCTCGGTCTCCTCCCCGTGCGCTAGCACGTCCTCGATTGACGGGGGCACGAACTCGCCGCGCACCCGGGGATCCAGGGTGGACGGGATCGCCTTCTCCAGCTTCACCCGCCGATAGACCCGGCCATAGAGCTCGCCCGCGGCCTTGGCGCAGGGATCGATGCGCCCCTTGGCGGCCAGCCAGTCCAGCCCGCTCTGCCGCCGGTACGGCTGCGCCCGCCCGCCGGGGGCCGGCCCGCTCACCGCCTGGCCACGGGCCCGGGACAGGGCCACGGTCTCGGCCACGCCGGCGGCCACTGCGGCCGCCTCGCCCCGGGCCTTCGCCTGCCGCTCCAGGCGCAGCAGCCGGTCGCGCGCTGCCCGCTGGGCCTTCAGCGCCGGATCGCGCGAAGTTTTCGGCCCACTCATGGCGTCCCCCGCGCCACCACCGCGTCGGCCAGCCTATAGACCGCCTCGGAGGCTTCGGCTTCGCCCTCGATCACGACCAGGCCGGCGGCGGTGTGGGCCAGGAGTTCGCGCAGGAAGCGGCCGCGCTCGGCCGCGCGTCGGCGGCTGAGCGCCCCGGCCACCAGGGCCGCGGCGTCCGGAGCCGCGCTCATCGGCGGCCCCCGGGCATCGTCAGCGCCGGATAACCGCCGGCCGACAGCACCGCGGCCACGTGCGCCTCGTGGCGGGCGAAGCGGGGGCGCATCCGGTCCAGCATCTTGCCGGGCCGGGCCACCCTGAAGACGTTTTCGAGCATGCCGGCCTGGCGCGGTGTGATCGCCAGCTCCGCCTGGGCGCGGGATTGCGAGGCCCCGCCGTACCGGAGCGCGGCGTAGGTCGATGGGATGTGGGATGAGGTTTCCATGATCGAAATGTAGGAAACATACGGTCGGTTGCGCAACCATTGTCTGCAGGTTATCTACATTTCCATGGACGGTCGCGCACAACGGCTCCGGCAGGCCCGCCTCGACAGAGGCTACGACACCGCTGCGTCAGCTGCGGACGCACATGGGTGGAGCCGCAACACCTATGCTTCGAACGAGAACGGCAACGCCCCCTTCTCCTATCGGCGCGCCAAGGAATATGCCGCCGCCTTCGGGGTCAGCGCCGAATGGCTCTATGACGCCGCCGGGCCGGCGCAGCCTGGCGGGGGCGATGAGACCGAGGTGCCGGTGGTCGGGCGCGTCGGGGCCAATCCCGACGGAACGGTGCTGTTCGCCCTCGGCCAGGACCCCGCCGAACTGGCCCCCATTCCGCCCGGCGGCACCGACCGGGCCCGGGCGCTGCGGGTGGTCGGCCACTCCATGCGCGGCCTCGCCGACGACGGGGCCCTCATCTACTTCGAGGACCAGCGCACCGCGCCGACCCCCGACATGCTGGGCCAGGTGGTGATCGTGGAGACCGACACGGACGAGGTCCTGGTCAAGCGGCTGCTGCGCGGCTCGCGCGCCGGGCTCTACGACCTGGAGAGCGTGGCCGGCCCCATGCGCCGCGACGCCCGACTGCGCTGGGCGGCCCATATCACCGCCATCATCCCGCCCTTCCAGGCCCGCCGGATTATCCGCGGCGCGGCTTGACTGTATGATTTAGACGCTGAGTTCGAAGCCCAGGTTTGTATATTTCATGTGTAACGAGTTCGCCCAGGAACGATCGCTCGACGAGCTGCTCCGGCAGTTCGGCCAGCTCGAGCTGCCGCTGACCTGGGACGGCGGCGCGCCGAACATGGAGCCGCGGGCCTCGATCCGGCCCACCGACCCGGCCTACATCCTCACGGGCCACGAGGGGACGGCGCGCCTGACCCAGATGCGCTGGGGCTTCCCCGGTCCCCGCGGGCCGGTGATCAACTTCCGCTCCGACGGCCGCAGCTTCCCCAAGGGCCGCTGCCTCGTCCCCATCGACGCCTTCTTCGAGTTCACGGGTCAGAAGGCGCCCAAGTCCAAGTGGCGCTTCACGGCGTCGGACGACGGGGCGCTGGGGATCGCCGGGCTGATCCGCGACGACCGCTTCACCCTGCTCACCTGCCCGCCGGGGCCGGACATCGCGCCCTACCACGACCGGCAGATCGTCATCCTGCCCCGCGACCAGTGGGCCGCATGGCTCGACACCGGCCGGCCGCAGCCGCCCGTCGCCCCGGCCCCTGCCGGGACGCTGAAGGTGGTTCAGATCCGCTAGGCGGACGCCCGCTAGGGCAGGTCCTCGGCCAGGATCGACATGTTGAAGACGTACGAGCCGTCGCCGTCCTCGTCCTCGAACACCACGCCGATGAATTCCTCGCCGATATAGACCTCGGCGGAGTCCTTCTGCTTCGGCCGCGGCACGAGCGTGATGCGCGCGTTCGCGAAAGTCCCCCGGAGGTGGCCTTCGACCTTGCGGATAGCTCTCTCGTCCACGCCAAAACGCTCCGTGCAAATCGTTGCGCGGAACCTAGCCGGTCCGGCGTCCGGGCGAAACCTTAGATGACGTAGTCGTACACAGCATCGGCCAGGGTGTGGTCCATGCTCTTGGCCGGCTCCTCGCAGGTCGGGCAGTTGACCAGCCGCGCCGGCACCCCGGCGGCGGTGCAGCCCGACGGCACGGGCTTCAGCACCACCGAGCCCGAGGCGATCTTCGCGTAGTCGCCGATGGTGATGTTGCCGAGCACCTTGGCGCCCGCGCCCAGCAACACGCCGCGGCCGATCTTCGGATGCCGGTCGCCCTGCTCGGCGCCGGTGCCGCCCAGGGTCACGCCCTGCAGCATGGAGACGTCGTCCCCGATCACGGCGGTCTCGCCGATCACGATGCCGGTGCCGTGGTCGACGAAGACGCCGCGGCCGATCCGGGTCGCCGGGTTGATGTCCACCTGGAACAGCTCGCTCGACCGGCTCTGCAGATAGAACGCCAGCGTATGGCGGCCCTCGTTGTAGAGCCAGTGCGCCACCCGGTGCGTCTGCAGGGCCAGGAAACCCTTGAAGAACAGGAACGGCTGGACATAGCCCTTGCAGGCCGGGTCGCGCTCGAACACCGCCTTCAGGTCGGCCTCCGCGATCTCCACCAGCGACGGATCGGCCTCATAGGCCTCCTCGACCGTGTCGCGCAGGCTCATGGCCCGCAGCTCCTGGTCGCCCAGCTTGCGGGCCAGCTGATAGCTCAGCGCATCGCCCAGGCTGTCGTGGTTCAGGATCACCGCCGCCAGCAGGCTGGCCAGGGCGGCCTCGCTCTTGGCCGCGACATAGGCCTCGTTGCGCAGCGCCGCCCAGACCGGCGGCGGGGTGGCGGGGTTCACCACCTCCAGGCGCTGACTCATGGTCTCCTCCCGACCCATAGGCTTCTCCCTAGCCTAGCATGGCGCGCGCCAGCGCGGGCGCCAAAAGCCCTTCCCGAGCCATATGGTAAGCCTTCAGCAGCATCGCCACCGTCAGCATGTCCTTGATGTCGCCGGCCATCGCGACGTCCAGCGCCTCGCGGAACGGAACCCGGGCGACTTCGAGCGCCTCGGTGTCGTCCATCTCCTGTCCCGCCCGGGCTCGCGAGAGGCCCAGAGCCAGGAAGCCGAACATCAGCTCGTCGGTGACCGAGTTCGACAGCTGCGTGCGCATGATCTCGTGCCACTCGGACGCCTGCAGCCCGGTCTCCTCGGCCAGCTCGCGCTTGGCGCTCTCCAGCGGGTCCTGGCCGACCGGGCCGCCGCCTTCGGGCAGCTCCCAGCTGTAGTCCCCCGCCGGAAAGCGGTTCTGCCCGACCAGGACGGTGGAGCCGTCGTCGTAGAGCGGCAGGATGGCGATTGCATAGTTCTTGAAACCGACCAGCCCGTAGCGGGCCGGGACGCCGGTCGGCGCCGTCGCAGCGTACTCGGTCACCGAGATCCAGGGATTGTCGTAGACCACCGTCTCCGGACCACGCGCCCAGGGCTTGCCGTGCGATCTCAGCCAGGCCGGCTTCTCCATCATCTTCCTCACCCTCGCCTTGCGGATCGCGACCGCGCCCCCATAAAGAGGTTCCCCCCTACCGGGACTCCAGACACCGGACCAGCCGTTGACCTCAGCCCTGCCGCCCGCCCCCGCGTTCGGGGCGGCGCTTCCCTTCGAAGCCGCCCTCGACGTCCTGCGTTTCCTGGCGCTTCGCCGTTCGACCCCGGCGGTGACGCTGGCCGAGCCTGGACCGGATGCGGGCCAGCTCGCCGACCTCTTGCGGATCGCCGCCCGCGCGCCCGACCACGGCAAGCTGGCGCCGTGGCGCTTCGTGATCCTGGAGGGCGCGGACAAGGCGGCCTTCGCCGCTAGGCTGGACGCCCTCGCCCAGTCCCGCGGCGATGCGACCCTCGCGGCCAAGCTCGCCAAGCTGAAGATCCCGCCCACGGCCGTGGCGGTGATCTCCTCGCCCCGACCCGCCGCGATCCCGGAGTGGGAGCAGATCCTGTCCGCCGGCGTCGTCTGCGCCAACCTGCTCTACGCGGCCCTCGCCATGGGCTTCGGCGCGAACTGGATCACCGACTGGTACAGCTACGACGCCGAGGCGACGGCGGTTCTGGGCCTGGGAGACGGCGAGCGGGTGGCGGGCTTCATGCTGATCGGCACGGCTCGCGAGGCGCCGCTGGAGCGGGAACGCCCGGTCCTGGATCCCCTCGTCCGCCGCTGGACGCCCTAGCGGCGATCGCCAGAAACACGGCGGCCGGACGACGCGCCGCGCCGCCCGGCCTGAGGTGACACGCCCGAGGAGAGTATGGGCCCCTTCCCTATAGGCCTGCCAGCGCCTTTTGGGAAGCCCGAATAGCCGCACGAAGGGGGTCGCCATCCCTTTTCGCGCCTCACGAGAATGTCAGGACTGCCGTCTTCGCAAGTACGATCCCGAACGTCGACCGAATTGCGGTTACGATATCTCAGGCGACGGCAAGTATTCGCGAACCTTGTGCCCGCGGGGTGACTGCGCCCGCGCCTCAGGTGGGCTTATCCCCGCCCCCGATACGGCGCGACCCCTTGATCCGGCAGCCACAGTCCTTCGGGCGCCGGCCCACTTTGCCAGAACACGTCGATGGGAATTCCGCCGCGCGGATACCAGTACCCGCCGATCCTCAGCCACTGGGGCGTGAGAAGGTCGATCAGGCGCTTGCCGATCGCCACCGTGCAGTCCTCGTGAAAGGCGCCATGGTTGCGGAACGAGCCCAGGTAGAGCTTCAGCGACTTGGATTCCACCAGCCAGTCGCCGGGCACGTAGTCGATCACCAGATGTGCGAAATCGGGCTGGCCGGTGACTGGGCACAATGACGTGAACTCGGGCGCCGTGAAGCGCACCAGATAGGCCGTGCCGGGATGGGGGTTCGGCACGCGTTCCAGGACCGCCGCCTCGGGGCTGTCGAAGCCCCGGGTCTCGCGGCCCAACTGCGTGAGGTGGGTCTCTTCCATGGCGGGCGCTTTACCGGCTACTAGCACCCCAAACAACATCGGGAGGCGCGGCGATGGCTGAGGGCGACTATCAGGACTTCGTGGTGGTGGTGACCGGCGCGTCCACCGGGCTCGGGCGGGCGGTGGCCGTCGAGGTCGCGTCCCGGGGCGCAAAGGCCGTGGTGATCAACTACGCCCGCAACCGCGACGACGCCGAAGAGACGGCGCGCCAGTGCCAGGCCCATGGCGCGGAAACCGTGCTCGTCCAGGGCGACGTCGCCAACGACGACGATTGCCGCCGCATCGCCGCGGCCGCGGAGCCCTACGGCCGCATCGACGCCCTCTTCAACAATGCGGGCACGACCAAGTTCAATGGCCACGCCAATCTGGATGGCGTCTCTGGTCAGGACTTCCTCGACCTCTACGCCGTGAACGTCGTGGGCCCATACCAGATGGTCCGCGCCTGCCGCGCCCTGCTCGAGGCGGCGCCCCGCCCGGGCGCGGTGGTCATGACGGCGTCGATCGCCGGGGTCACCGGAATCGGGTCCTCCGTCCCCTATGCCGCCTCCAAGGGCGCGCTCAACACCATGACCCTGTCCCTCGCCCGCGCCCTGGCCCCGAGGATCCGCGTGAACGCCGTGTGCCCCGGCTTCATCGACACCCCGTGGTTCGGCAAGGGGATGGGCGAGGCCGCGGCCGAGAAGGTGCGCGCCAACGCCGCCGCCAGCACCCCCCTCAAGGTGGCGTCCACCGCAGAGGATATCGCCGCCTCCGCCGTCTTCCTGGCCTCGCCCCACTCGCGTCACGTGACCGGGGAGACGCTGCTCGTGGACGCCGGATCGCACCTCGGATTCGCCGCACTGGTGGCGCGCTAAAAACTCTGCCGCCAGGTCAATTTGCCTGCTTTCCGGGCAGTGCGGCACGCGGGCGCCCAATCTCTCGTCAGCCATCCCGAGGCGGCGCTGTCGTGTGTTCGTCACGTTGTGATCTGCACGCCGGCCCGACGACCATGGTTACGCCCGTCGGCTTCGGCCGGACGGACGTAAGAGGGGATAAGAGAATGAGAACGCTGAAAATTGCGCTGGCGGCCGCTGTTGGCTCGCTGGCGCTCGCTGGCGCCGCGCAGGCGCAGGACAGTGGCCCGAGCTTCGCTTTCAACGTGGGCGCCAACACCGACTACGTGTTCCGCGGCTTCAGCCAGACCGACGAGGATCCGTCGGTGTTCGGCGGCATCGACGCCTCCCTGGGCATCGGCTACGCCGGTGTGTGGGTGTCGACCGTCGACTTCAACAACGGCACGGACGCCGAATTCGACCTGTACGCCGGTATCAAGCCGACGGCGGGCCCGATCACCTTCGACATCGGCGTGATCTACTACGGGTACGTCGACCAGCCCTCCGGCTCGAACCAGGACTATTGGGAAGGCAAGGTCGCGGCCTCCGTCCCGGCCGGTCCGGCGACCCTGGGCGCTGCGGTCTATTACTCGCCTGAGTTCTTCGGCAAGACCGGTGACGCTTGGTATTACGAGGCGAACGCCGCCGTCGCGGTGCCCGACACGAAGTTCACCTTCAGCGGCGCCATCGGCCGCCAGGAAGTGGACACCGGGATCGACTACACGACCTGGAACGTCGGCGGCGGCTATGCCCTGACCGACAACATCAGCCTCGACCTCCGCTACTTCGACACCAACGTGTCCAAGAACCTGTCCGGCGGCCTCGCCGACGCGCGTGTGGTCGGCGGCATCAAGTTCGCCTGGTAGTCGCAACCAAAGCTTAGCTTTGTCGGTTGTACGGAAGCCGTCGCGGACCTCGCGGCGGCTTTTCCGTTGCACGGGGGGCGCCCTGTTCTTAAGTTCGGCGGCGCTCGCCGGACGCCTGTTACGAACTAGTCGGGCGCCGACCGCGGAAAAACTCCGCCACGTCCAAGTTTTACTGGCTGCCCGCTCGACCGGGCCTATGGTTTGGGAATCGCTATCGTGAGTGGAGTGCGGCGCATGGAGCGGATGGCCGTCCGGGCCCAGACCGTGATCTTCGACGCCCTGCTCGCGGCTCTCGCCTTCGCCATCGCGTTCTTCGTCGCCCCGACCCAGCCCGAACTGGGCTTCGGGCAGGCCGGCGCCTTGAGCTTCTTCCAGCTGGCCGCGCTCTACGCCGCCATCGCCGCCGCCTTCAGCCTGATGTTCCGGCGCGAGCTGTCGCCCTGGCGCTACGTTTCGATCCCCGACGCCCTGGTGCTGGCCCGCAGCGCGCTGCTGACGGTGGGCGTGTTCCTCCTGGCGGTCTTCGTGCTGGACCGCGCCGAGGGCCTGCCCCGCTCCACCCTGGTGATGGCGCCCCTGTTCCAGATGGTCAGCGCCATGGGCGTGCGGATCATGCGCCGCGCCCTGCACGAACACGCGCTCGAAAGCTTCTCGCCGCTCAAGACCATCACCGACCGGATGACCCAGTCGCCGTCGCTGCTGCTGATCGGCCCGCCGTCGCTCGCCGACACCTACCTGCGCGACGTCGCCCGCAGCCACGACCGCACCTATACGCCCGTGGGCATCATCGGCACCGACCGCCGCGACGTGGGCGCCCAGGTGCGCGGCGTCTGCATTCTCGAGGCCATCGACCGCCTGGACGAGGCCCTGGCCGACCTGCGCCGCTGGAACCGTTACCCCCGCGCCATCCTCTTCCTCGAAGAGCCGGGCAAGCTGAAGGGGCTCACCGCCGACGCGCTCGGCCGCCTGAAGACCGACGGCATCCGACTGCTGCGCCTGCCCTCCATCGTCGAGCTGTCGCAGCACGACGGCCTGACCCTGCTGCCGATGCGGGACATCAACATCGAGGAACTGCTGGCGCGCGAGCCGATCGAGCTGGACCGCCGCGCCATCGGCGGCTTGATCAAGGGCCGGCGGGTGCTGATCACGGGCGCCGGCGGCTCCATCGGCTCCGAGCTCTGCCGCCAGGTCGCCGCGTTCAACTGCGCGCACCTCACCGTCGTCGACTTCTCAGAGACCGCGCTGTTCGAGATCGAGCGCGAGATGCGCGAGACCTTCCCGCACATCTCGGTCAAGGCCGCGCTGTGCGACGTCCGCGACGGCCGCCGCATCACCGCCGTCCTCGGGCGAGAGATGCCGGACCTGGTCTTCCACGCCGCGGCGCTGAAGCATGTCTCCATGGTCGAGCGCCATCCGATCGAGGGGATCCTCACCAATGTGATCGGCACCTGGAACGTGGCCGAGGCGTCCAAGGCCTGCGGCGCAGGCCAGATGGTGCTGATCTCCACCGACAAGGCCGTGGACCCCACCAACGCCATGGGCGCCGCCAAGCGCCTGGCCGAAGCTGTGATCCAGGCCCAGCAGAGCACCGTGGAGGGCACCCGGTTCTCGGCCGTGCGCTTCGGCAACGTCCTGGGCTCGTCCGGCTCGGTGGTGCCGATCTTCAAGTCGCAGATCGAGCGGGGCGGGCCGGTGACGGTCACCCACCCCGACATGACGCGCTTCTTCATGACCATCCCCGAGGCCGCCCAGCTCGTGCTGCACGCCACGGCCGCCTGCCATGAGGACGATCGCCGCGACTCGCGCCTCTTCCTGCTGGAGATGGGCGAGCCGGTCAGCATCCTGGACCTCGCCCGCCAGATGATCGCCCTGTCGGGCCGCCGCGACATCGAGATCGAGATCACCGGCCTGCGCCCCGGCGAAAAGCTCACCGAGGCGCTGCTGGACGAGACCGAACACGCCCTGCCCGCCGCGCCCAAGGTGATGGAGGTGATCTCCAACTCCGCCGTCCGGGTCACCCCCGGCCACATCGAGGCCCTGGCGGCGGTGGTGGACGCCGGCGACGTGGAGGCGGTCCGCGCCACCCTGTTCGACCTGGTGGCCCAGGTCCGTGGCGAAAAGCCAGCCGCTCAACCCAGCCTGCGCGTGATCACGGGCGGCTAGCGCAGCCTCAACCGCACACCTTGCTTGATGGAGCCACCGGCCAACCCTTGGGCTGTACGGAGGGATCCCTCACGTACAAGCGCCAGTCCGACCCGATCGCGAGGGGGGTCTGCCCGCCCATGCTGCCGTCGATCGTAGCTTCCGGCACGACTGGAAAGGTCCAGCGGCACCCGCCGCCCTCGACCACCACGTGATTGCGGAACATGTAGCCCGCCGGAAGGTCTGCGTCTTCACGAGGGCGGAGCTTATAGGCCTTGTCCGGCCCGACTTCGCCGGGAACGCTCGCGAGGAAACGGACTTTGACCTCGCCGGAGGTCTCGTTCTTCAGCGAAACCATGGGCATCGGATCGCAGGCGCAAAGCGTCAGCCCGGTCGCCAGCAACACACCGGAGCCCAGGAGTCTCATCGCGCACTCGATCGAGGCCGACTTCTTGGCCAGGGTCTTGCCGGCTGCATCTGAGGTCCGCGCTCATTCCAATTTCGCGGCCCATGCCAATCACGGTCGAAAAGCGACGCCGTCAGCCCGCCCAGCGCGTTCGACGGCAAATACGCTGGTCCCAGCTGACGCCCCTGTAGGACATGCTGACGCTCATGCTCCCACACCGGATGCCCCTCACTGGCCTCCTTGTTCCGCCACGTCCTTCTCCCAGCCGGAGAATAGGGATCGTCTCCATATGCAGTGACCTCGCCGAGCGTGATCGCTCCCTGGTAGGCCATTGGATTGTTGAAGAACTCTGTCCTTCCGCCTCGCGTCGAAATGCGCGGCTGCGGAACCCGCCGGTCCACGGCATGGGCCATGATCCCGAGAGTATGACCTACGCTGCCATAAGCCAAACCGGCCGCTGTGTTCGGCGCGTTGAACAGTTGCCCTACGACCTCCCCGACACTGACGCCGCCGATCTTCCCGTCCCGCTTCGCCATTCGTCCACCTCTGCCTGCCAGCATCAGAGACTGACAGATAAAGGTCTCCACGTCAAGAACAAAACAAGAACATCAGCACGCCGCACGACAAAGGCCGCGGCTCGCCCGCGGCCTTTTCGTTGCGCTCGGGAGGCTTCTACTCCGCCGCCACGATCCGTTCGTCGGCCGCCTCGTTGGCCGCCGCCGCCTTCAGGCGTTCGACCAACGCCGCGTACTCGTCCCACAGCGCCTTAGGCATATGCTCGCCGAACCGCTCGTAGAAGGCCGGGATGAGGGCCGCTTCCTGCGTCCAGATGGCCGGGTCCACGGTGAGCAGCAGGTCCAGCTGCGCGTCGGTCAGGCTGAGGCCCGACAGGTCCAGGCTGGCCTTGGTCGGCACGCGGCCGATGGGCGTCTCCACCGCGTCGGCCTTGCCGTCGAGGCGCTCGGCGATCCACTTCAGCACGCGGCTGTTCTCGCCATAGCCCGGCCAGACGAACTTGCCGCGCTCGTCCTTGCGGAACCAATTCACGAAGAAGATGCGCGGCAGCTTGGAGGCGTCCGCCGCCTCGCCCGTCTTCACCCAGTGGTTGAAATAATCGCCCATGTTGTAGCCGCAGAACGGCAGCATGGCGAAGGGGTCGCGCCGCAGTTCGCCGATGGCGTTCTCCGCCGCGGCCGTGCCCTCGGAGGCCACGTTGGAGGCCATGAACACGCCGTGGCGCCAATCGCGGGCTTCCGTGACCAGCGGCACCGCGGAGGCCCTGCGGCCGCCGAACAGGATGGCCGAGATCGGCACGCCCGCCGGGTCTTCCCACTCGGGCGCCGCCACCGGGCACTGCGAGGCGGGCACCGTGAAGCGCGCGTTCGGATGCGCGGCCGGCTCGGCGCTGTCCGGGGTCCAGTCGCGCCCCTTCCAGTCGATGAGGTGCGCCGGCGGCTCCGGCGTCAGGCCTTCCCACCACACGTCGCCGTCGTCGGTCAGGGCCACGTTGGTGAAGATCGAATTGCCCCAGAGGGCGTCGATGGCGTTGCGGTTGGTCTCGATCCCCGTCCCCGGCGCCACGCCGAAGAAGCCGGCCTCGGGGTTGATGGCGTAGAGGCGGCCGTCCTCGCCGAACCGCATCCAGCAGATGTCGTCGCCGATCGTCTCGGCCTTCCAGCCCGGCAGCGTCGGCTGCAGCATGGCCATGTTGGTCTTGCCGCAAGCGCTGGGGAAGGCTGCGGCCACGTACTTCACCGCCCCCTCCGGCGAGGTGAGCTTCAGGATCAGCATGTGCTCGGCGAACCAGCCCTCGTCGCGGGCCATGACCGAGGCGATGCGCAGGGCGAAGCACTTCTTGCCAAGGAGGGCGTTGCCGCCATAGCCCGAGCCGTAGGACCAGATCTCGCGCGTCTCAGGGAAATGGACGATGTACTTGATTTCGTTGCAGGGCCAGGCGACGTCCTTGACCCCGTCCACCAGCGGCATGCCCACCGTGTGGACCGCCGGCACGAAGAAGCCGTCCTCGCCCAGCATGTCCAGGGCGCCCTTGCCCATGCGGGTCATGATCTTCATCGACACGGCCACGTAGGCGCTGTCGGTGATCTCCACCCCGATCTGGCTGATCTTCGAGCCCAGCGGCCCCATGCAGAACGGCACGACGTACATCGTGCGCCCGCGCATCACGCCCTTGAACAGGTCCTTCAGGTCCGCGCGCATTTCGGCGGGGTCCAGCCAGTTGTTGGTCGGGCCCGCGTCCTCGGGCTTTTCCGAGCAGATGAAGGTGCGGCTCTCCACACGCGCCACGTCCCGCGGGTCGGAGGCGGCGTAGAACGAGTTCGGGCGCTTTTCCGGGTTCAGCGGCTTCAGCGTGCCGGCGGCCACCAGCTCGCCCGTCAGCCGGGTCCATTCGGCGTCCGACCCATCGCACCAGACGACGCGGTCGGGTTGGGCCAGGTCGGCGATGTCACGCACCCACTGCACCAGTTTCGCGTGTTTCGTCGGCGCGGGCTCAAGCCCCGGCACGGTCTTCAGGCTCATAGACAACGACTCCTTGGGCCCATTACGGCACAGCTGACTGTCCCGAATTGCTCTCTCGCTGAGAGCAATCTCATAGAATGAGAAGCTGCGTCTGCATACCTTGGGCCAGTCCGAACGCCTTCCACAACGCGTGATCGTACTGATCTGGTTCAGAGTTTCGGCATCTTGCCTGTGGAAAGGCCGGTCTGGCCGGGAGGCGGCGCTGCGATCGGACGATTCGCCGGCGGAGCCTGGGGAGAACGTGCGGGCCGCTCCCCCGCGACCCGCACGCCATGACGCCACCCCCAAGACGGCCGCCGCGAGGCGCCGTCAACCATATGACGTCCATGCCTAGACGCCGCCGACCGGCCTCACCCCCCGCCCCCCGCGCAGCAAAGTTGGCGCGGCCCGCAGAATGCGGCATGTCTCTGGG
>NZ_LSJI01000122.1 GCF_001557235.1 Phenylobacterium sp. CCH9-H3
ACGCCATCCGCAACATCCCGGGCTCGACGAAGCTGTCGGTCTGCTACGCCAGCGCAAACCTGTCCCACCCCTTCTGCGCCCCGACGCAGTTCCGGCGTAGCCCGCTCACCGGCGAGGTCAACTTCCTCTCCTCGCAGCCGACCAACGCCGGCAAGGAAGTGATGAAGGGCGTCGATTTTGGGGTGCGCTACACCTTCGACGTCCGCGGCCTGCGCGCCGACGTCGACTGGAACACGACCTATCTCGCCAAGTACGAGATCACCCCGTTCCTGGGTGCGGACCCGATCATCTTCGACGGCCGCATCGGCGGCGGCAACGGCGGCTATCCGCACTGGCGCTCGAACGCGGCCTTCAGCCTGTCGGACGTGAACTGGAGCGCCACCTGGTCAGTGCAGATGATCGGCAAGGCGAAGGACTTCAACGCCGCGCCCACCGCCATCGGTTCGCGCACGTCGAACGTCTTCTACCACTTCGTGCAGGCCTCCTACCGCGTCAACGACAAGGCCAGCATCGCCGTCGGCGTGGACAACCTCTTCGACAAGGATGCGCCGTTCATCCAGAGCTGGACCGACGCCAACACCGACACCATGACCTACGACC
>NZ_LSJI01000123.1 GCF_001557235.1 Phenylobacterium sp. CCH9-H3
CACCCGCGGCCTCCCCTGCGCCGCCGCCTGCTCCCGCGCCCCAGCCGCCGGGCCCCGACCCGTCCGACCCGTGGCGCAGCTCCGCCTGACCCGTCCGCGCCGGCCCCCCTTCGCCTGCCATCGAACGACGACCCCGCGCCCCTGCGCGCGGGCGCGACCCCGGCCGCACTGGACATCGCGGACCCGCGGCCCCATCCTTCGCGTTCAAACGACCGTTCGACGCGAGCTGCCGATGTTCATGCGCTTCTTCACCGAGCTTCGCGAGGCCAAGGTGCCCGTGACGCTGAAGGAATACCTCGCCCTCATGGAGGCGATGGACAAGCAGGTCATCGACCGCTCGGTGGACGACTTCTACTACCTCTCGCGCGCCGCCCTGGTGAAGGACGAGAAGAACCTCGACAAGTTCGACCGGGTGTTCGGCCACGTCTTCAAGGGCCTGGAGAAGGTGGACGGCGAGGGGATCACCGCCGACATCCCCGCCGAGTGGCTGAAGAAGATCTCCGAGAAGTTCCTCACCGAGGAGGAGAAGGCCCAGATCGAGGCCATGGGCGGCTTCGACAAGTTGATGGAGGCCCTGGCCCAGCGGATCAAGGAACAGAAGGAGCGCCACGAGGGCGGCAACCGGGCCATCGGCACCGGCGGCACCTCGCCCTTCGGCGCCAACGGCTATCACCCCGAGGGCGTGCGGATCGGCCAGGACAAGGGCCGCCATGGCAAGGCGATCAAGGTCTGGGACAAGCGCGAGTACAAGAACCTCGACGATTCCGTCGAGCTCGGCACCCGCAACATCAAGGTGGCGCTGCGGCGCCTGCGCAAATGGGTGCGCGACGGGTCGGCCGAAGAACTCGACATGGACGCGACCATCAAGGGCACGGCCGAGAAGGGCTACCTCGACATCAACATGCGTCCCGAACGGCGCAACAAGATCAGCGTCCTGCTGTTCCTCGACGTCGGCGGGTCCATGGACAGCCACATCAAGGTCTGCGAGGAGCTGTTCAGCGCCGCGCGCTCCGAGTTCAAGAACATGGAGTTCTTCTACTTCCACAACTGCCTCTACGAGGGCGTGTGGAAGGACAACCGGCGCCGGCACACCGAGAAGATGAACACCTGGGACGTGCTCCACAAATATCCGCACGATTACAAGGTGATCTTCGTCGGCGACGCCACCATGAGCCCCTACGAGATCACCTATCCGGGCGGCTCGGTGGAGCATTGGAACGAGGAGGCCGGCGCCATCTGGATGGATCGCGTGGCCCAGATCTACGAACACATGGTCTGGCTGAACCCGACCGCCGAGCGCCACTGGGACTACACGCCCTCGATCGGGGTGATGAAGCAGCTGGTGGGCGACCGGATGTTCCCCCTGACCATCGACGGGCTGGAAAAGGCGATGCGGGAGCTGTCGCGCTGAACGCGCGATAGGCCTAGCATCGGGTAACGCTTATGGGATTCGCATGACCGATCCCCTGATTCAGGACCCGTCCGAGACCGAAGAGGCCGAGGCCGCCACCAAGCAGGCCGTGTTCAACGCGGCCGAGCGGCTGTTCGCCCTGCACGGCTTCCAGAACGTCTCGGTGCGCGACATCACCGCCGAGGCGGGGGTGAACCTGGCCAGCGTGAACTACCACTTCGGCTCGAAGGACGCCCTGCTCTTCGAGATCTTCCGCCGGCGGACCTCCGAGCTGAACCGCGAGCGGGCGCGGATGCTGCACGAGGCGGCCGCCCGCCACGACGGCAAGCCGCCGGTGCGCGACATCCTCGAGGCCTACTTCGCCCCGCCCCTGCGCTGGGCCAACCCCGACAACGACCGCCGCATCTCGGTGCAGTTCATCATCCGCGCCCGCTCCGAGGGCACGGCCGAGATGCGCGAGGTGCTGCGCAACGACGTCAGCCACCTGGAGCGGTTCGCCGGCGCCCTGATGGCCGCCCGCCCCGACCTGCCCAAGGAAGACGTCTACTGGCGCCTGCATTTCGTGCTGGGCATGGTCCACAACAACCGCTTCGCCGAGTTCGACCGCCTGCACCACCTCTCCGGCGGCCTGACGCGCGAAGGCGACGTCGACGCCCTGCTGAAGCGGATGCTGGACTTCGCCGAAGCCGGGTTCGACGCCTGAACCGGCTGGTCCTCAGCGCCTGCGCGCTGAGGTTCCTGGACACCTTCCTGCTGATCGTCCCGTTCTACACGGTGATGTTCGCCGAGAAGGGGCTGTCGCCGGCGCAGATCGGCCTGGCCCTCGGCGCCTGGTCGGCCACGGGCCTTTTGCTGGAGATCCCCTGCGGCGTCCTGGCCGACCGCATGTCGCGCCGTTGGCTGCTGGCGATCTCCCAGCTCCTGCGGGCGGCGGGCTTCCTGGTCTGGCTGGCCGTCCCCAGCTTCTGGGGCTTCCTGGCCGGCATGACCTTGTGGGGCATGAAGAGCGCCACCATGTCCGGCGCCTTCGAGGCCGTGGTCTACGACGAGCTCAAGGCCCTGGGGCGCGAGGCCGAGTACGCCCGGGTCTTCGGCCGCGCCAAGGCCGCCCGCGGCGTGGGCCTGGTCGCCGCCTCGCTGACCGCCGCCGCTGCCGCGCCGCTGGGCTACGAGGCCCTGATCCTCGCCAGCGCCCTGGCCGGCGTGGCCGCCGCCGCCTCGGCGCTCTGGCTGCCCGCCGCGCCCCGGGCCGTCGCCGTCGCCGACTGGGACTACCTCGCCCACCTGCGCCGCGGCGCCCGCGAGGCGCTGAGCCTGCCCGGCGTCCCGGCCCTGATCGCCTTCATCGCCGGCGTCCAGGCCGTCGCCTACGCCACCGCCGACTACTGGCAGCTCTTCGGCCGCGACGTGGGCCTGACCAAGTCCGCCATCGCCCTCTTCATCGCCGCCCTGGCGACGGCCGAGGCGGTCGGCAGCATCCTGGCCCACCGCATCCGCGGCCTGGACGTGCGCTGGTCCTATGGCCTCACCTGCCTCGGCGGCCTCAGCATCGTGGCGGCCGCCGCGACGCACCAGGCCTGGTCGGTGGTCCTGCCGCTCATCTACCTCGGCCTCTACAGCCTGGTGGACGTCAGCGCCGACGCCCGCTTCCACCACGCCATCCGCATGGAGACCCGCGCCACCGTCGCCTCGGTGAAGGGCTTCGCCACCCAGTGCGCCAACGGCGTCCTGATCCTGGGCTTCGGCCTCGTGGCCCAGGCCTCGGACTACCGGACCGCCTTCCTGGCCTACGGCGCCGGCCTGACCCTGCTGGGCGCGGCCTACGCCGCCGCCAGCCTCCGCCGGCGCTAGCGGCGCCGCTTGCGCGGGCCTATCTGAACGCCATGCCGAAGATCGTCACCGACGCCCGCCAGTTCACCGCAGACCGCGCCTGGGGCACCCGCGACCTCGCCGCGATCGAAGGCGCCAGCGTGCGCCTGCATTGGACCGACCAGCCCTACAAGTGGCACGTCAACGACGGCGCCGAGGTCTTCCTGGTGCTGGACGGCGAGGTGGAGATGCGCTGGCGCCAGGACGGCCGCGAGCACACGACGATCCTGGGGCCCGCGGACATGTTCATCGCCGACGTCGGCGACGAGCACGTGGCGCATCCTGTCGGCCCGGCGCGCATCCTGGTGATCGAGAAGGCCGGTTCGGTCTAGGCCGCCAGCGTCCAGGCGAACCGCAGGTCCTCGACGAACATGGCGTAGGCCTTCGCCTTGGCCGCCGCGTCTGGGACGCGCAGCAGGTAGGACGGGTGGTAGGTGACCACCCCCTGCGCCTGGTCGGAAAGCTGCAGCGCCTGGCCGCGGAGCTTGCCGATGGGCGTCGGCTTGCCGAACACCGAGAGGCCAGCGGTGGCGCCCAGGGCGACGATGACGCGGGGCCGCACGATCCGCCGCTCAGCATCCAGCCACCAGCGGCAGGCGGCGACCTCGCCGGCGTCGGGCGTCTTGTGGATCCGTCGTTTGCCGCGCAGCTCGTGCTTGAAGTGCTTCACTGCGTTGGTGACGTAGGTCTCGGTGCGCGGCACGCCCGCCTCGGCCAAGGCGCGGTCGAACACCTGGCCCGCCGGCCCGACGAACGGCTTGCCGGCCAGGTCCTCCTGGTCGCCGGGCTGCTCACCGACGAACAGCAGCCGCGCGCCGGCAGGGCCCTCCCCCGGCACGCCCTGAGTGGCGTCGCGCCAGAGGTCGCAGCGGCGGCAGCGGTCGACGCCCGCCACCACCTCATCCAGCGAGGTCGGGGCCTGGCCGTCCCACGGCGCATCGCGGCTGTTGCGGATCGCGGTCCTTACGACGCGGCGGTTGGGTTCTGTGGGAGCTTGACGGACCATGGTGTCGGTGCGGCCTTGGGCCTGGGCGATGAGCTCGGGAATGAGCGCCGCCTCGGGCAGGTTCCGCCAGTAGCGCTTGGGCATCTCCTTCTGCATCGCTCCGACCTTCAGCCGCGCCGGATTGAAGATCGAGGCGTAGTAGGTGCGCCAGTAGTCCTCCAGCGCATCCTCGCTGGGCGCATCGGCAGGATCGGCGCCCGGCGTGAAGCTCAGCTCCGCCATGTCCCAGTGGACACAGGCGTCGGGCGTCAGGATCGAGAAGCGCATGTTGGCGAAGCGTCTGGCGAAGAAGGGCGCCGTCGCCTCGGTCACCCGGTGGGCCGGCTCGAACCAGGCGACGTAGGCCTCGCCCACCTCGTCCTGTGCGAGGCGAAAGCGCACGAAGGCCTTCATCTTGTGGGCCGCCCGGCTGACCTCCTTGGCGAAGTGGTTGGCGCGGGCGAGGTCCGGGTCCGAGGCGATATGCATCAGGTCCCGCTCGTCCTGCAGCCGCCAGAGCAGCCGGTACAGCAACGAAAAGCGCTCGTTGGAACGGTGCAGGATCACCCGCGCGGCGAGGTCGACGAAGGCCTTGGGAACCCGGAACTCGGCTTTGACGTCGGTCGGTGGACCGGGCTCGGCCGCGGCGCCGAACAGCGTGGCCTCGCCGTCCACCGTCCACAGCGCGGCCTCGGGCGGAACCTTGCGGGCCCGCAGGCCCCGCGCGGCTTGGCGCCAGCCGGCGAAATCGGTCTCGTGGGCGAGGCGGACCACCTCCATCAGAAGAGGTCCAGTTGCTGTGGCTCGACCTTCCGCCGCAGATCGGCGCCGTCAGTGAGCGCGCCCGGGCTCCAGTCCGCGCAGACCAGGAACGGCTTCAGCTTTTCGATACTGCGGGACAGCCGCTTCACGTCCGCCAGCTCCAGCCGCTTGAACCGGCGGACGTCCAGGATGCGGTCCACCGCGCGCACGCCCAGGCCGGGCACCCGGAGCAGCCGCTCACGCTCGGCGGTGTTCACGTCCACCGGGAAGTCGCCGCGGTTGCGCAGCGCCCAGGCCAGCTTGGGGTCGATGGCGAGGTCCAGGTCCTCGGTCTCGCCGATGATCTCGGCGCGCTCGAAGCCGTAGAACCGCATAAGCCAGTCGGCCTGATATAGCCGGTGCTCGCGCACCAAGGGTGGGCGTTGCAGCGGCAGGCGGGCGGTGGCGTCGGGGATCGGCGAGAAGGCGGAATAGTAGACCCGGCGCAGGCGGTAGGCGCCGTAGAGGCTCTCGCTGCGCTTCAGGATCGCTCCGTCGGTGGCGGCGTCGGCGCCGACGATCATCTGGGTGGACTGGCCGGCGGGCGCGAACCTGGGCGGCGAAGCCTTGCGGCCCTTTTCCTTGGACGCCTCCTCCGACACCCTCACCGCGCCCATGGCCTTCTTGATGCCCGCCACGTCCTTTTCGGGCGCCAGGGCGACCAGGCTCTCGTCCTTGGGCAGCTCAATGTTGATCGACACCCGATCGGCGTAGAGCCCCGCCTCGTTCACCAGGGCCGGCGAAGCCTCGGGGATCACTTTCAGATGGATGTAGCCGCGGAAGTCGTGGACCTCGCGCAGGGTCCGCGCGACCCGCACGATCTCCTCCATGGTGTAGTCCGCCGAGCGGATGATTCCCGAGGAGAGGAACAGACCCTCGATGTAGTTGCGCTTGTAGAAGCTGAGCGTGAGGTCGACGACCTCCTCCACGCTGAACCGCGCACGCGGCGTGTTCGAGCTGACCCGGTTCACGCAATAGGCGCAATCGTAGACGCAGAAGTTGGTCAGCAGGATCTTCAGCAGGCTGATGCAGCGGCCGTCCGGCGCATAAGCGTGACAGATGCCCATCCCGCCGTCCGTGGAACCAACGCCCTTCCCGCCCCGCGAGTCGCGCTTGACGCTGCCGGACGAAGCGCAGGAGGCGTCGTACTTTGCCGCGTCGGAGAGGATGGCGAGCTTGCGCTTGAGGTCGAGGGGCGGCACGCGACGAGAATAATGTTCCCGCTTTGTTCGCGCAAGCGAGACCGTGGCGATTTCCTTGTCGCCGATGATCGCCGACATATCGCGAAGCGTGGAACCGTTGCCGTGGACGCGCATTGTCAAGCTGCGGCGCCCGGTCCCACATCCCCCCGATGCGGAGCGGAACCCGCCGGCCCCTGCACCGTCCCTCGAGGCAGGGGCCTCTCTATTCTTCGCGCAAGGCGCAACGCCTTCCGGGCGCGGGTGGGGCTGCATTGCCCGCGAGCTCGGCCGAGGGTCTCCGATTTAACGTCACCGCGTCGGAGACCCTCGTGGCCCGCGCGCACCAGGCCCGGTTGCGGCTCCCCCAACGTGGGGGCGTTCTTACGGGGGAGCCGCGTTCAGGAGCGCTTCGGGACGATCGGTCCGGGGGGAGAGATGAACCGGTGTCCCTCAAGCCCGGACACCATCGTTCCAAGGCTTGACCGCAGTAGGGCGGGTTCGTTTCCGGCTTGTATCACGCGGGGGTATTTGCGGGGCGGGGGCCCAGGTCGCAACAGAGGGCTTGCCTTCGTCCGGTGTTATAGTCTTATATAACACCAGATCAGATGACGTGGGTCCAGACTCACGGTCTCGGTCGCCTGGCGCGGGGGCGTGCAGGCCATTCGGAACGGGCGATGGATCCAGAGTGGAACGACAGTCAGCCGATCTACCGCCAGATCCGCGATCGCGTGGTCGCCATGATCCTCGACGGCCTGCTGAAGGAGGGCGATCCGCTGCCCTCGGTGCGCAACGTGGCGACCGAGAGCCGGGTCAATCCGCTCACCGTGCTGAAGGCGTACCAGCAGCTCACCGACGAGGGGCTGGTGGAGAAGCGGCGGGGGCTTGGGATGTTCGTCAACACCGGGGCGCGCGACCTGCTGCTTGCCGCCGAACGGGAACGGTTTCTCACGGAACAGTGGCCCGAAATCCTCGCCACGATCCAGCGCCTTGGACTGGCCGGCGACCTACTCGGCAAGCCGGACAAGCCGACGAGGAAGGGCTGAGCGCATGGCCTGCATAGAAGCCCGCGGCCTGCGCAAGGCCTTCAAGGACACCGTGGCCCTGGGTGGCGTCGACCTGACCGTCGAGTCGGGCCGCATCGTCGGCCTCATCGGCCCGAACGGCGCGGGCAAGAGCACGGCGCTACAGGCGATGCTGGGCCTGACCGCCTACCAGGGCGAGCTCAAGGTGCTGGGCCTGGATCCCTGGGCGGCGCGCGACCAGCTGATGACCGAGGTCTGCTTCATCGCCGACGTTGCGGTGCTGCCACGCTGGATGCGGGTTTGGCAGGCGCTGGACTACGTGGCCGGCGTGCATCCGCGCTTCGACCGGTCCAAGGCCGAAGGGTTCCTGGCTCGCACCTCCATCCGCAAGGCGAGCCGGGTGCGCGAGCTGTCCAAGGGCATGGTCACCCAGCTTCACCTGGCGCTGGTGATGGCGATCGACGCGCGCCTGCTGGTGCTGGACGAGCCGACGCTGGGACTGGACCTCCTGTACCGCAAGGCCTTCTACGACAGCCTGCTCAACGACTACTTCGACGGAAGCCGCACGATCCTGGTGACGACCCACCAGGTGGAGGAGGTGCAGCACATCCTGACCGACGTGGTGTTCCTGGACCGCGGTCGCGTGGTGCTGGATTGCAGCATGGAAGCGTTCGAGGCCCGCTATGTGGAGCTGCTGGCGGCGCCCGAGCACCTGGCGACGGCGCGGACGTTCCGGCCCATCCACGAGCGGCAGCTGTTCGGCCGCAGCCTCCTGATCTTCGATGGGGCCGACAGGGACCGGCTGGCGACCCTGGGCGAGGTGCGCAATCCCAGCTTGGCGGACGTTTTCGTCGCGCTCGTGGGAGGCCCGCAATGACCGCCCTGCCCTGGACCCGCGTGTTCTACTGGTCGGTGCGGCGCGAACTGTGGGAGCACGGGGCGGTCCTGGCGGCGCCCGTGCTCATCGGCGCCGTCGCCCTGGTCGGCGCCCTGCTCAGCACGTTCGGCCTGCCCGCAGCCTTGCGGAGCCTGGAAGCGGGCGCGGCCAAGGACGGCGACATGCTGATGGCCTCCTACAGCTTCATGGCCCTCGCCGTGCTGCTTACGGGCCTGCTCGTGGCGGTGTTCTATTCGCTGGGCGCGCTGCAGGGCGAGCGGCGCGACCGCAGCCTGCTGTTCTGGAAATCCCTGCCGGTGTCCGACCGGATGACGGTGCTGTCGAAGGCTGCGGTGCCGCTGGTGGTGACGCCGGTCGTAACCTTCGCGGTGGTCTTCGCCATCCAGCTTCTGATGCTGGTCTGGAGCACGGTTGTGACGGTGGCCAACGGGATCAGCCCCGCCGTGCTGTGGAAGCACGCGGACCTGACCACGATGTGGGTGGTCCTGCCCTACGGCCTGATCGTCAACGCCCTCTGGCAGGCGCCGGTGTTCGCCTGGTTCCTACTGGTCTCGGCCTGGGCGCGGCGAACGCCGATCCTCTGGGCGCTGGCGCCGTTCGCGATCCCGGCGATCCTCGAAGGCCTGGCGCTGCGCACCTCGCACATCGGCAGCTTCATCGGCGAGCGGCTGCTGGGCGGCTTCGCCCAGGCCTTCAGCGTCGACGGCAAGGCGGAGGCGGCCATCGACAACGTCGGCCAGGTCGCTCCCCTCCGCGTCCTGGCCCAACCCGACCTCTGGCTCGGCTTCCTGTTCGCGGCCGTGTTCCTGGCCGCCGCCATCTGGCTCCGACGACGACGCGAGCCAAGCTGACCCCCCTCCCCTTCCGGAGATGATCCCATGACCACTGCAGTCCTGACGCCCGGCGGCTCCGCCCGGGCGACGGCGGAACGCGCCCTGAAGGCGGCCGCAGGCTTCTGGTTCGCTACCGCGGTGACCGGCCAGGCCCTGTTCCTGACCTACATCCTGGCCGTCTACGCACCGACCTCGCTCAGCGGGAACTTCGCCGCCTGGAACGAGAACAAGATGCTCATCAAGGGCTATGTGCCGGGCGACACCGTCGGCAACCTGGCCTTCGCGGCGCACGTGCTGATGGCGGCCGTGGTGACCTTCGGCGGTACGCTCCAGTTCGTGCCGCAGATCCGTGCACGGGCGCCGGCGGTCCACCGCTGGATCGGCCGGGCCTTCATGATCACGGCGATGGCCGCCAGCGTCGTCGGCCTGTGGATGACCTGGGGCCGGCCCACCGACTCCGGCCTCCCCGCCGTCATCGCCATCACCCTGGACGCGGTCCTGATCCTGGCGTTCGGCGGCCTGGCCTGGCGCACCGCCGTGACCCGCGACTTCGCCGCCCACCGCCGCTGGGCCATGCGCACCTTCATGGTCGCCAACGGCGTCTGGTTCCTGCGGCTGGGGATGGCGACCTACGGCATGGCCTACATGGCGACCGGGAAGGTCCTGCCCAAGCCCGGCGACTTCTTCGATGTCTGGAGCTTCGGCGGCTACCTCGTCCCGCTCCTGGTCCTCGAACTCTACCTGCGCGCCAAGGCCGGCGGCGGAGCCGCGATGCGAGTCTCGGCGGCCGGCGCGGTCTTCCTCGGCGCCCTGCTCATGGGCGTCGGCATCTTCGGAACGTGGGTCGGCATGTTCAGCCCCGTCCTCGCCAACGTCCTCGCCAGGCTCTGAAAGGCAACGTCATGACCCTCGAAGCTCCTCCCGGCGCGCCCTGGATCCTGCACTTCGGCGCCGCCCTGCTGCTCGTGCTCCATATCGCGGGCGGCGCCGCGGGCATCCTCTCCGGCGGGGTCGCCATGTTCGCCCGCAAGGGCGGCCGCTGGCACACCGTTGCCGGAACGGTCTTTTTCGTCTCGATGCTGACCATGACGGGCGTGGCCGCCGTCACCGCCCCATTCCTCGCCGACGGGCGATGGACCAACACCACCGCGGCGATCTTCACCCTCTACCTGGTGGCCACAGGCTGGGCGACGGTGCGGCGGCGGCCGGGCAAGGTCGGCGCTTTCGAGCGTGGCGCGGTGCTCGTGCCACTGGGTATCGCCGCCATGGGCCTGGCCCTGGTTCCGTGGGGCCTGGGGACCGGAACGGCCGACGGCTTCGCCACGGTCTACGCCTTCGGCGCCATCGCGGGCCTGGCGGCGGCCAGCGACCTGAGAATGATCCGGCGCGGCGGCGTCGTCGGACGCGACCGCACCGTGCGCCATCTCTGGCGGATGGGCCTGGCGCTGTTCGTCGCCACCGGCTCGTTCTTCTTCGGACAGCAGGACCGTATTCCCGAGGCGATCCGCGCCAGTATCGTCCCCTCTGTCCTCGGCCTCGCGCCCCTGCCCCTCACCGCGTTCTGGTGGATCCGCACCCGGCTGCCCCGTCGGGCCCGCCTCGCGGCCTCGTGAATCCACGCGCCTTGGCCGCCGGCGCGGGGCCGGCGGCTTCGGGCGGAACCGGGTCGGACGGAGGTCAGATCCGCGCGTCCCACGCCGCCAGTTGATGGGCCTTCAGCATGTCCTCGACAGCTCGCGGGACCACGTTGCGGAACTTGCCCTCGTCGGCCGGCACGATCTCGATCATCCGATCGATCATCTCCTGGGGATCCATGGCGCCGCCCGGCGAAGCGAAGAAGTCGTCGAACTCCTTGCGAAGAGCCGCGCGCTTGGTGACGTTCTTCGCATCGTCCAGCCAGCGGAAGGGCGTGTCGGCCATCGTCTCGTTGTAACCGGTGTGGTAGGCGCCCGGATTGATGGTTTGCACCTTGATCCCATAGGCCGCCACCTCCTGCTGCATGGCTTCCGCCACCGCTTCCAGGGCATGCTTGGTCGAGACGTAGACGCCCCAGTTGGCCGGGGTGAACAGCCCGCCCATGGATGAGGTGAAGACCACCTTGGCCGTCTTGCCCATGTCGATCCAGGTGCGGACGAAGCCCTGCGTCAGCGCCAGAGGCGCGAAGACGTTGACCTCGTAGTTGCGGCGAACCAGGTCCAGCGGGATCTCGAACACCGGCCCCGCCTCGCCGACGCCGGCGTTGTTCCAGAGCACGTCGACCTCGGGCGCCAGCTTCTGCGCGTAGGCCACGTCGTAGGGATCGAGCAGGTCCAACTTCAGGACTTCCAGGTTGTCCAGACCGAGCGCCCTGGCCTTTTCGCGCAGCGGCATGACGTGGGGCGAGAACTGCACCGTGGCGATGACGCGGTGGCCGTTCCTGGCCATGCCGATGGCGGCGGCTTCGCCGAAGCCGGAGCCCGCGCCGGTGATGAGGATGGTCTTGGTCATGGTCGTTTCCTTTCGAGCTGAATGGGCCGTCAGGCCAGGTTGAGAGGGTGGGTTCAGGCGGCGAAGGCGGCCGCGGCCGCCTCGGCGATGGCGACGTCCTGGGCGACGGCGCCGCCCGAGACGCCCACGGCGCCCAGGGTCTGGCCGTCCCGGCTGCGCAGCGGGATGCCGCCGCCGAAGGGCACGAGGCCGCCGTTGGTGTTCTCGAGGCCGGGCGCCTGCGCACCGGGCTTGCAGTAGTCCCAGACGATCTCGCTGCGGGCGTCGAACAGGATCGCGGTCCGGGCCTTGCCGATCGACACGTCGATGGAGCCCAGGACGGCGCCGTCCATCCGGTCGAAGGCCTTCAGGTGAGCGCCTGCGTCGAGAATGGCGACGTTGACCGGCACGCCCAGTTCGGCGGCCCTGGCCGCGGCGGCGGCGATGACCGCCTGGGCCTGCTGCGTGGTGATCAGGTGAGGGTTCATTTCCGTCTCCGTCTTGACCGTGTTCCGATGGTCTGACGGTACGGACCGGGCCGAGGTGGCGCCGTTCGCGGATTTCGGGGATTGTCGCGATGTTGCGGCGACCGAACGATCGCGATGGTGGGCGTGCCGACAGGGGTGAGAGACGACGAAGCGAGGTCTGACGCGGGCAGCGCCGCGCTCGGCGCCATCGGGCGTATCGTCAAGGCGCCGCCGGCCCTGGTCGAGGAGGTGCTCCGCGGCGACACCCGCCTGACGCGCCGCGGGGGCCACGGCGCCCTGCACGATCACCTGGAGGGCCTGACGGGCCACGTGGTGATGACCTACTACGGCGCGGCCCAGGACATCGCCTGGCGCACCGACGGGCTGCGGCTGACCTCGCGCACCCGCCCGGGCAGCATCACCCTGATCCCGGATGGGCATGACGGGCGCTGGGACATCGAAGGCCCCATCGAAGTCTCCCACGTCTACCTCACCGACGCCCGGCTGCAGGCCTGCGCCGACGTGCTGGCGCAGGGCCGGAAGGTGGAGCTGATCAGCCGGGTCGGGTTCGAAGACGCCGCGGCGGGCCGGATCCTGGAGATGCTGAGCAACGAGACGCTGGTAGGCGACCCCGCCTCAAGGCTGTTCGTGGAGCAGGCGATCGACCTGCTTTGCACCCAGCTGGTCCGCGCCCATTCGTCGGCGGGGACGGTCACGGACCTCGCGCCCCGGCGAGGTCTCGCGGACTGGCAGGTGAAGCGCGTGACCGGCTACATGCAGGACCGGCTGGACCAGGACATCAGCCTGGAGGAGCTGTCGGCCCTCGTCGGCCTCAGCCGCTTCCACTTCTGCACGGCGTTCAAGGCGGCCACGGGCCAGACCCCGCACAACTGGCTGACGGCGCTGCGCATGGGGCGGGCGCGGCAGCTGCTCGCCGAGCGCAGCTTGGCGATCACCGACATCGCCTTGGCCGTGGGCTACCAGACGCCATCGGCCTTCACCGCCACCTTCCGCCGGCTGGCGCGGGTGACGCCCAGCGAGTTCCGCAAGGCGCTCTAGGGAAGCTTCGCTATACTGCGCGGCAGGCGTCGTCGGGGGACCTCGCCGATTGGGGAGCTTTGCGATGACCACGGCCAATGCGGCAGGCGCCGTCGGGGACCTGGGCGAACGGCGCGGCCTGTTCGAGGACCGCCTGGCCGACTGGACTAACGACGACGTGCTGCAGACGAAGGAGGCGCGCGCCGCCCTGGGGGCGAAGCATCCGGCCGGCTTGCGGGTGCTGGACTGGCCGGAGCTCCGGGCCCTCTTCGCGCGGTACGACCCGCCCGCCACGCGCCACGGACGGCGCGACCGGCGCTTCGGCCTGATCTCGGTAGCGCTCGCCGCCCTGGGTCTGGGCCTGGCGGCGCTCGCACCTCTGGCCGTGGGCGCGGAACGCTATATGGGCCTGGCCGCCGCCGCCCTGACCATCGCAGGCCTCGGGCTGATGGCCTTCCACGAGTTCGGCGCCAGCTCGAAAGCCCGGTGGCTGGCGCAGCGCTTCGGGGCGGAGCGGGTCCGGGCGCTCTACTTCCAGGCGGTGGCCAACAACCTGGACCTCGTGGCGCGGGCGATGACCAGCGACACCGCGCTCGGCGAATGGAAGGGCGCCCGGGCGCGCCTGCTCCCGCTGCTGCCGAAGCCCGAAGACCTGCCAGGCCAGGTGCCGAAGCTCGCCGGTCCCGTGGACGACGCAGAGACCTGGGTGGCCCCGGAGTGGGTCACGCCACCGAAGCCGCCCGAGCCGTCGCCGGAACTGGACCTGCTGCTGTCGTTGCTCCGCGGCCAGCGACTCGACGCCCAGCTCGACTATGTGCAGCGGAAGCTCAGCGACTCGCTGGGCGCGCCCGGCCAGCGGGCGACCGCGGTGCGTCGCCTCAGCCTGCTGCTGGTCGCCGCCGCCGCGGTGACCGGCGCCGTCGCGGGCGTGCTGCTGGCCACCGGGCGGACGCCTGCGGACACGGACGTGAAGCTGGCCCTGGAGGTCACCGTGGGCGCCCTGGTCGTCGCCCTGGCGCTGCGGGTGATCAACGACGACCGGCTGCTGTCGGGCGACGCCGCGCGCTATGCGTCCTACGCGGAGGCGGTTTCGCAGGCGCGCGCCCGTTTCGATGCGGGCGGCCTGGCCGAGAAGCAGGCCGCCCTTCGCGAGATGGAGATCGTGGCCTACCGGGATCTGCGGCAGTTCATCGGCGCCCACTGGAGAGCCCGGTAGCCCAGGCGGTCACGGCGTCACCCGCCGCCAGAGCTCGTTGAAGGCGATGGCGTCGTAGAAGGCCGTCGCCCGGACAATCCGGCCGTCCTTCAGGGTGAGGAACCAGGCGTAGGTGTTGCGATAGGGAAGGCCGTCCTTGGCCACGCCCTCGGCGTCGAAATGAGCGACCACCGTGTCGCCGTCGGCGTAGAGAGCCTTCACCGTGGGCGTGAGGCCCTTGGACATGCGCGCGCCGAAGGGGCGGATCACATTGTCGATGAAGTCAGCCTTGTTCGCGTAGACGCGCGAGGCGTCCGAACGGCCGGCAATGGTCCAGACGGCGTCATCCGCCAGCAGGTCGTACGGCCCGCCAGGCCGGCCCTCGCCCCAGGCTTTCAGCGCCTCCCGGACGATTTCGGTGTTGCGCGCCTCCAGATCCTGGGCAGAGGCCGATCGCCCCGAAATCAGGGCGAGGCCCGCGGCGACGGCGAGCGCCAGGACGGCGACGCGGTGAGAAGTCTTGCTGGCCATGGCGGCCTCCTCCGTTGAACACGAAGGCAGGATGCGCCCGGCCAGGACGCCGTGCTGTCCGGCGGTTGCGGCGCCTGTCGCGATCTTGCGCGGATCGACCTAGATCCGCCGCCGCCGCACGTCGCGAAGGATTTCCGCCGCGGCGTTGTGGCCGGGGGCCCCGGTGACCCCGCCGCCGGGGTGCGTGCCCGCGCCGCACTGATAGAGCCCCTTCACGGGGGTGCGGTAGTCGCCGGCGCCCAGGACGGGGCGCGCGGAGAACAGCTGATCCAGGCTGAGGCGGCCGTGCATGATGTCGCCGTTCACCAGGCCGAGCGTGCGCTCCAGGTCCAGCGGCGACAGCACCTGGCGGCCCACCACCGAGGCGGCGAAGCCCGGCGCGTGCTTCTCGACCGTGGCGATCATCAGGTCGGCCACCTCCTCGCGGCAGTCGTCCCACGACCGCCCCCCGGGAAGCTCCGGCGCCACATGCTGGCAGAACAGGCTGGCCACGTGGCGGCCCGCGGGCGCCAGGCTGTCGTCCAGGGTGGACGGGATCAGCATCTCGACGATCGGCGCCTTCGACCATCCGTAGGCCCGGGCGTCGTCGTAGGCGCGCTCCATATAGGCCATGGTCGGGGCGATGATGATGCCGCCGGTCATGTGGTCGCCCGGCTCCGGCGCCACGGTGAAGCGGGGCAGTTCGGACAGCGCCACGTTCATGCGGAAGGTGGCCGACCCCGAGCGGTAGCGGGCGATGCGCTCGACGAAGTCGGCCGGCTGGACGCCCGGATCCACCAGCTTCTGGAAGAGCAGCTGCGGATGCAGGTTCGAGACCACCGCCCGCGCCTTCAACGTCTCGCCGGACGCGGTCACGACCCCGGTCGCCCGACCCTTCTCGGTCAGCACCTCGGCGACGGCGGTATCCGTTCGGATCTCCACCCCGCGCTCGCGGCAGCAGGCGGCGATGGCGCCGCTGATCGCGCCCATGCCGCCGACGGCATGGCCCCAGGCGCCCTTCTTGCCGTTCACTTCCCCGAAGACGTGGTGCAGCAGCACATAGGCCGAGCCGGGCGTGTAGGGGCTTGCGTAGTTGCCGACCACGCCGTCGAAGCCATAGGCCGCCTTGATCGGATCGCTCTCGAACCAACCGTCCAGCCAGTCGCCGGCCGATTGCGAGAACAGGGCCAGGAGGTCGCGCTTGGCGGTCAGGTCGAGGCGCGAGAGCTTGCGGCCGATGGCGGCGCTCTTGATCAATTCGGGGATAGCGTCCTTCAGCCCGCCCTCGACCAGGTTGGGCGGCGTCTGGATGACCAGCTCGCGCAGGACGTCGGCGATGGCGTCCAGGCGATCCCAGTAGGCCGGCAGGCGCTCGGCGTCCTTCTGCGAGAACCGCGCCGTCTCAGCCTGGGTGCGGCCTTCGCCCACGAAGAAGTGGTCGCCGTCCAGCGGCAGGAAGTTGGCCATCTTCCGCTCGACGACCTTCAACCCGTGGCGGGGCAGCTCCAGGTCGCGGATCACCTTCGGGTTCAGCAGCGAGACCGTGTAGCTGGCCACCGAGTTGCGGAAGCCGGGATGGAATTCCTCGGTCACCGCCGCGCCGCCCACCACGCGGCGGCGTTCCAGCACCGTGACCTTCAGGCCGGCCGCCGCCAGATATGCCGCACAGGTGAGGCCGTTGTGCCCACCGCCGACCACGATCACGTCAGTTGTCATGAGCCTGTGCTCGCATGGGCGCAGGCTTCGCCGCAAGCCGCGGAACCGTAACCCGCGCGAACGGTTCCGCCCCGCATGGCCCGCCTCCGCATCCGTCACGAGACAACCTACGCCTACGAGCGCCCAGTGGCCTTCGCCCAGCACCGCCTGCTGCTGCGCCCGCGCGACAGCCACGCCATCCGGGTGGTGGATGCAGTTCTGACCGTCTCTCCGCCGGGGGAAACCCGCTGGCTGTACGACGCCCTGGGCAACTCGGTCTGCTGCTTCACCCCGGGCGGCCAGTCGACGGCGCTGTCCATCACCAGCGAGCTGGTGATCGAGCGCTACCCGGCCCAGCTGACCGATCCGCGCATCGAGGATCCGCAGACGGCGACCCCCATCGTCTACGCGCCGCAGGATCGGACGGTGCTCGCGCCCTTCATCGACCCCGCCACCGAGGACGCGGACGGCGATCTGCTGAAGTGGCTGCGCGGCCAGGTCGGCAGCCCGCACGAGCCGGCGCTGGAGCTGATCCTGCGGCTGAACCAGACCATCCACGACACCTTCGAGTACCAGCCCCGCGACCTGGGCGCGGCCCAGGAACCGTCGCACACGGTGAGGCTGGGCGCGGGGACGTGCCGGGACTTCGCCTGGCTGATGGTCGAGGCGCTGCGGCGGCTGGGCTACGCGGCCCGCTTCGTGACCGGCTACCTCTACTCGCCGGCCCATGGCGAGATCCGCGGCGCCGGCGCCACCCACGCGTGGTGTGAGGCCTTCCTGCCCGACCTGGGCTGGACCGAGTTCGACCCCACGAACGCCCTGGCCGAGAGCGGCGACCTGATCCCGGTGGCGGTGGCGCGCACGCCGCTGGAGGCCACGCCGATAAGCGGGGCGATCTTTGGCGATCCGGGCGCCACGAACATGACCGTTCACGTGGATGTGCGCCCGGCCGATTCGCTTCAGGCGGCCGCGTGAGTCATGAATCGCCCGGCGAGAGGGAGACGAGCGATGACCCACGGTCTTCAGCAGCAGAGCCCGGTGTTGGCCTATCCCTTCACCCGGTCGTGTGCGACGCCCCAGCATGGGCAGAAGCCGCCGGAGAAGCCCCTGCCGGTGCGCGAGCCCCGCAGCTATAAGCCGCGTCCAGGGCACTAGATCGACCGTATAGGCCGACTAGACTGGCGCGTGGGCGCTAGAGGAATTCGACATGAGCCTTCTCGGACGACGCGAACTGATCGCCGGCGGCGTGGGGCTGTTGCTGCCCGGCGCGGCGCTGGCCGCTCCGCGCCGCCTGGCCTTCCAGGTCTTCCGCAATGGCGCCCATGTCGGCGAGCATGAGATGACCTTCGCAGGCGACGAGGTCAGCCAGACTGTCTCGACCGAGGTGGACATGGTGGTGAAGATCGGCCCGGTCCCGGTCTACAAATACAAGCACAACGCCGTGGAGCGCTGGGCGAACGGCAAGTTCGCCAGCATCGAGGCCACCACCAACGGCAACGGCAAGATCCAGAAGACCACCGCCCGCGCCATGCCGGGCTATGTGCAGATCACCGGCTCCAAGGGCGCCGTCCGCGGTCCGGCCGACGCCGCGCCGCTCAGCCACTGGAACCAGGCCAGCTTCGGCAAGCCCCTGTTCAACCAGCAGGAGGCCAAGCTGCTCAAGGTCACCTGCACCAAGGTGAAGCCCGGCCATTGGCAGATCCGCGGCGAGGCCGAGATCGACGACTTCTACGACGCCTCCGGCGCCTGGCTGGCCCTCAAGGGCAAGCTGGAGGATGGTTCGAAGATCGAATACCGGCGGATCTGACCGCCCGCTTGCGCACGCCCTGGCGGCGTGCGTAACTTCGCCCATGTGCACAGAGCGCCTCCGCGACTGACGCAAGTCCGCCGAGCCCCGGGCTCCGCCGCCCTGCGGCCGTGAGCCTGCACGCGTCTCTGTTCACAGGCCTTCCATGAGCTTCTTCGGCAACGACGCGATCAACCGCGTCAATCTCCACTCCGGCGTCCAGGCGCTGGCCCAGGGCGCGGGCGGCGTCTTCGTGCTAGTGTTTCTGCTGCGGGCGGGCGTGCCGGCGCCCATGGTCCTCGTGGCCATGGCGGCGATGAACGCCGGCCGCTTCCTGTTGCGCCCGCTAGTGCTGCCGCTGGCCCGCCGCATCGGGCTGCGCGCCACCCTGATCCTGGGCACCGTGCTGGAGGCGGCGACGTTCCCGCTCCTGCCCCTGGTGCAGGGCATGGACCTGGCCTTCGCCGCGGTCGTGGCGGTGGGCCCGATCGGCAGCGTCCTCTACTGGACCTCCTACCACGCCTATTTCGCCAGCGTCGGCGACGACGAGCACCGGGGCGGGCAGGTCGGCGCGCGCGAGGCCCTGACCGCGATCATCGGGATCGCAGCGCCGCTGCTGGGCGGCTGGGCGCTGGTGTTCGCAGGGCCTTGGCCGGCCTTCCTCGGCGTCGCGGCGATCCAAGCCGCGGCGGCGCTGCCGTTGTTGGGCGCGCCTCAGGTAGCCGTCGCCGCCGAAGCGCCGGGGAGCCTCAAGGCCGCCTGGGCGGGCATGGGGCTCATGGCCTGCGACGGCCTGTTCGCCGGTGGCTACTCCTATGTCTGGGAGCTGGCGCTGTTTGTCTCGCTGGGCGAGAGCTTCACGGCCTACGGCGGCGCCATGGCGCTGGCGGCGCTGGTCGGGGCGGTGTTCAGCCTCGTCATCGGCCGGCACATCGACGCTGGCCGCGGGCGATCGGCGGCGGTCGTGGCCTTCGTCGTGGCGGTGGCCGTCCTCGGCCTGCGCGCGGCCAGCGTGGGTTCGCCCTGGCTTGCGGTGACGGCCAACGCCCTGGGCGCCCTCGTGACCGCACTCTGGGTTCCGGCGCTGATGACGCCGCTCTACAACCTCGCCAAGGCCTCGCCCTGTCCGCTTCGCTTCAGCGTGGCGACCGAGGCCGGGTGGGACCTGGGCTGCGCGGCGGCTTGCCTGGCGGGCGCGGCGATGGTCGCCGCCGGCCAGACGTTCGCCGCGCCGATCCTGGTCGGGCTGGCCGGGGCGGTGATGGGCTTCGTCCTGCTCTGGCGGCGCTACGCGGCAGGTTCCGGGCCCGCGGCCTTGCTCACATAGGCCTCGAAGGCCTCGCGGGCGCGGGTGAGGCAGCCGTCCACCGGAGCCACCGTCAGGATTCCATCGAAGGTGGTGAGGTCGGCGGCGGGGCAGGTCGGGTTCAGCGTCGGCATCGCCCGGCGCATGCGCGGCGGCGCCACCAGCAGCTTCACCACCGCCAGGCGCTCGGCGTCGACGCTGGCCAGGTGGCGGCGCGGCAGGGTCACGGGCGCCGCCGTTCCGGTGAGGCGCTTTACGGTTCCGACCGGGTCGATCAGCACGACGGATTTGCCGGGCGCGATCTGCAGCGCCTGGCCGCTGGCGTATTCCGTTCCCCGCGCGATGGCCGGGTCGGTCGACGAGACCACCACGAAGTCGGCGGCCTGCGCCGCCCC
>NZ_LSJI01000124.1 GCF_001557235.1 Phenylobacterium sp. CCH9-H3
GTTGGTGAGACTTAGCCGCCGTGAGCGATCCCGTCGAAACCGCCATTCTCGATCTCCTGGCCAAGGTCCCGCCCGGCAAGTCCGTTTCGCCGGAGGACGTGGCGCGGTCCATCGATCCCGAGGGCTGGCGGCGCGCGCTAGGTCACGTCCGCGCCGTGGCGAGGGGGCTCGCCCGCCAGGGAAAGCTGGTGATCCTGCGCCACAACAAGCCGGCCGATCCGGACGACTTCAAGGGCGTCTACCGCCTGAGGTTGCCCGATGCGCCCAGCCAGGAGAAGAATGCCCCATGATCGTCTACGGAAGCTCTCTGTCGCCGTATGTTCGCAAGACCCTGGCCTTCGCGGCCGAGAAGGGGATCGAAGTGGACCTGCAAGCCGCGGGCATGGGCGGCGGCCCGCCGGAGTTCAAACAGGCGAGCCCATTCGGCAAGATGCCCGGCTTCAAGGATGGCGACTTCCTGATCTCGGACTCCTCGGCGATCGTCACCTACCTCGAGGCGATCAAGCCTGAGCCCAACCTGATCCCGACCGCCCCGAAGGCGCGCGCCCGCACCATCTGGTGGGAGGAGTTCGCCGACACCATCGCGGTCGCCTGCATGGGCAAGATGTTCTTCAACCGCTTCGTGGCGCCGCGCTTCATGGGGCGGGAAGGCGATCTGGCCGCCGCCGACGCGGCCGAGGCGAACGAGCTGCCGGCTATCCTTGCGTACCTGGAGAGCCAGATTCCCGCCTCGGGCTTCCTGGTGGAGGATCGCCTCACCCTGGCCGACATCGCCGTCGCCAGCCCGTTCCAGAACCTGGCCATCATCAACTGCTCCGTCGACGCAGCGCTCTATCCAAAGACCGTGGCCTATGTCGCCGCGATCCTGGCCCGGCCGTCCTACGCCGTCTGGGTCAAGCAGGAACTGGCGATGCTGCAGCCCGCCTGACGACCGCGGCCGCGGTCGGACCGATCGCCGCAACACCGCGCTGTTTCCCCGGGCTTAATGGGCAGGGCATATAGTCGTCCTTCGACATGAAGCGCCTGGCCCTCGTCTTCCTGCTGTTCGCCCTTTCGGCCTGCGCCCCGATGCTGGTTCAGCAGGCGGGCACGCCGCCGGCCGGCTTCCAGGGGCCTCGCATCGAGGCCGACGCCGTCGTGAGCTTCGACGGGGCGCGGCTGGGCCTCAGCACCTGGCAGGCGACGGGCGAGCCCTGGGCGGTGGTGGTGGCCGCCCATGGGATGAACGACTACGCCAACGCCTTCCACTTCGCCGCCGAAGCTTGGGCCAAGGACGGGGTCACCACCTATGCCTACGACCAGCGCGGCTTCGGGCGATCGCCCGGCCGGGGCATCTGGGCCGGCGAGGACCTGATGGTCGAGGACCTGCGCACGGTCGCGGCCCTGGCCCGCGCCCGGCATCCCAACGCCATCGTCACCGTGGTGGGCGAGAGCATGGGCGGCTCGGTCGCCGCCGCGGCGTTCGCCAGCGACCGGCCGCCAGCCGCGGATCGGCTCGTGCTGCTCGCGCCGGGGGTCTGGGGCTTCAAGGCCCAGCCGCTGCCCAACAAGACGCTCCTCTGGCTCGCGGCCAATTTCACCGCCTCGAAAGTCTATACCCCGCCGCGCTGGGTCACGGACCGGATCTACCCGACCGACAATCGGGAGGAGCTGATCGCCATGGGCCGCGACAAGCTGATGATCTGGGGCGCCCGCTCCGACACCCTCTACGGCCTTGTCCGCCTGATGGACCGCGCCGCGAAGGCGGTCGGCGACGACCATGTGCCCACGTTCTACCTCTACGGGGCCAACGACCAGATCATCCCCAAGAATGCGGCGTTCAAGGCTGTGAAGGGGCTGCATCCGTCGGACCGCAGCGCCTACTACGCCGCCGGCCACCATCTCCTGACCCGGGACAAGCAGCGGGCGGTGGTGATCGCAGACGTGCTGAGCTTCGTCCGCGATCCCCAGGCGCCCCTGCCCTCGGCGGCCCCGCCGATCCCCGGCGCGGCGTCCAAGACCGGCGACCCCGCCGATGCGTCACGTCGCGCCGCGGGGTTGTGATATGCCCCGCAGAGGCGTATCCCCCGCCAAATTCATCCCTCAGGACGCAGAGTTCCCGGCATGACCTTGTTCGATTCTCCCGCCTTCGAGGGCCATGAAGGGATCCACGCCTTCTCGGACGAGAAGACCGGCCTGAGGGCGATCATCGCCGTTCACTCGACCGCCCGCGGCCCCGCCGCCGGCGGTTGCCGCATGTGGCCCTACGCCAGCGCGGCCGAGGCGCTGGACGACGCGCTTAAGCTGTCGCGCGCCATGTCCTACAAGAACGCCATGGCCGACCTGGACCTCGGCGGCGGTAAGTCGGTGATCATCGGCGACAGCCGCACCCAGAAGACGCCGGCCCTGTTCGAAGCCTTCGGCCGCGCGGTCGAGGACTGCGGCGGAAAGTACTGGACGGCCGAGGACGTCGGCGTCTCGGTGGCCGACCTGCAGAACGCCCGCAAGCACACCAGGTACGTCGCCGGCCTGGAAGGCCATCCGGCCGCCTCGGGCGACCCCAGCCCGGTGACCGCCGAGGGCGTGTTCCGCGGCGTGCGCCTCTGCGTCGAACGGGGCTTGAAGCGCGACCTGGACGGCGTCCGTGTGGCGATCCAGGGCGTGGGCAGCGTCGGCGGCTACCTGGCGCGCAAGCTGCACGCCGCGGGCGCGAAGCTCGTCCTCACCGACGTGAACGCCGAGGCGCTGCGCCGCGCGGCGGCCGAGACCGACGCGCAGATCGTGGCCCCCAGCGCCATCTTCGACGCCGAGGTCGATGTCTTCGCCCCGTGCGCCATGGGCGGGGCGATCAGCCTCGACACCCTGCCGCGCATCCGCGCAAAGATCATCGCCGGCGCCGCGAACAACCAGCTCGCCGACGCCGAGGCCGGCCGGGAGGTGTTCAAGCGCGGCATCCTCTACGCGCCCGACTACGTCATCAACGGCGGCGGCATCATCAACGTGGCCGGCGAGATCCGGGCGCTCGAACGGGGCGAGGCCTTCGATCCGGCCTGGGTCGACGCCAAGCTGGACCGCCTCGCCCTGACGCTCGAGGAAGTGCTGGAGCAGGCGCGGACCGAGCGCCGCCCGACCCACGAGGTCGCCAACCAGATCGCCCGCGCCCGCATCGTGGGGGCGGCCGACAAGCGCGCGGCGGCTTAGGTCCCTCCGCGGCGCGCGTCCCGCAGCAGGATCAGCGCCGCGACCGCTCCGCCCGCCGAGACCGCCGCGCACACCACGGTCACGGCCTGCATCGCGCGGACGAAGGCCTCCCGACTGTCGGCCAGCAGGGCCGCGCCCGCCTGGCCGCCGATCCGTTCCGCCTCCGCCACGGCCAGGCCGAGCGAGGCGTGGTCGGAAGCCGGGGCCAAGGCCTGGTAGATCGCCACGCCCAGGCTGCCCAGGAGGGCGATGCCCATGACGCCGCCGAACTCGGAGCCCGTCTCGGAGATGGCGCCCGCGCCGCCGGCCCGCTCGGGCGGGGCGGCGTTGAGGATCAGGTCGGACGTCAGCACGAACGTCGGGCCGAGTCCGATCGACATCACCACGCAACCGGCCACGATCATCGGCAAGCCGCCCCAGGGCGCGAGGCTCAGCAGCACGAACCCGGCCGCCATGAGGGCGAACCCGCCCGCCACCACGCGCGACGGCCGGCCGCGGCTGACGAACCAGGGCGAGGCCATGGAGCCCACTGTGGTCGCGGCGGCGGAGGGGAGTTGCCACAGGCCCGCCTCCAGCGGCGAGAGGCCCAACACCAGCTGCAGGTATTGGGCGATGAACAGGAAGGTCCCGAAGATCACCAGGCAGCCCAGCATGTTCATGGTCAGGGCGGTCGAGAACGTTTTCGAGCGGAACAGCGCCAGGTCGATCAGCGGGTCGGTCAGCCGCTGCTGGCGACGCACGAACCCCAGCGCCAGTAGGGCGCCCAACAGGACGGCGCCGCCCGCCAGGGCCGACGGGCCGTGCTCGGCCAGGTGTTTGAGGCCATAGACCATGGCCAGCACCGCGGTCAGCGACAGGCCGGCGCTCAAGAGGTCGGGCCGGCCGGCGTTGGGGTCCTTGTACTCCGGCAGCAGGATGGGTGCGGCGATCAGCACCAGCACCATGACCGGCACGGCCAGCAGGAACACCGATCCCCACGGGAACCACTGCAGCAGGACCCCGCCCAGGACCGGCCCGATCAGCCCCCCGGCCGCATAGCCCGTGCCCCAGGCGCCGATAGCCACCGTGCGCTGGCCCTCGTCCTGGAACATGTGGCGGATCAGCGAGAGGGTGGAGGGTGCGATCGTGGCGCCGGCCACGCCCAAGAGGGCGCGCGCCGCGATCAGGGCCTCGGCGGTGGGGGCCAGGGCGGCGATCACCGAGGCGGCGCCGAAGGCCGCGGCGCCGAACATCAGGATGCGGCGCCGCCCGATCCGGTCGCCCAGCGTGCCCATGGTGATCAGCCAGCCGGCGACCATGAAGCCGTAGATGTCGACGATCCACAGCAACTGGGTGGCGCTGGGCGCGAGATCGGCCGACAGCGACGGGATCGCCAGGTTCAGGACCGTAAGGTCCATGGAGTAGAGCAGGCAGGGCAGGACGATCAGCGCCAAGCCGATCCATTCCCGGCGGGTCGCCTTGGGCGGCGGCGTGTGGGCAATGGCGGTCATGCGTACTCCTCGTCCTGGCGAGGACGTGCGACGGCCGGACGATCCGACATCAGCCGGACGGCGGACGATTTGCCTGCCAGCTCTTCCATCCGTTGACCAGCAGCACCACGCCGGCCGCAGTTGGCAGGCCGCCGACCATCAGGGCTGTAATCAGGATGAAGGTGCTGAGCCCGGCGTCTTCGCCGCGGATCAGGGCGACCAGGCCGCCGCCGCCGAACACCAGCGTGCAGGATCCACACAGTAGCACCATGAGCCCGCCGATGGCGACCAGGGCGCCCGCGACGAAACGGGTCAGCCGATCGCTCACGAGAACGTCTCTCCCGGCGGGGGCCGGCGACGCAACTCCCGGCCGACGACGAACAGCCCGAAGCCTATGGCCGCCGGTACGCCGCCCAGGAACAGGGGCATCAGCATCATGCCGGCATCGTTCGGGTGGGCTATCGCGTCGACGAAGAAGACCGCGAAGAAGATGGCGCCGCAGCCGCCGCACAGCGCCATGATCAGGACGCCGACCGCGATCAGCGCCGCGCCCACGAACGCGCGCACGGGTCCCGGCGTGCCGGGCGGTTGGACTTCGCTCATCGCGCCTGCCCTTTCTTCAGTGCGTCGGCGCCCGCAGCGCCGGGCCGGTAGAAGGTGTTGAAGGTGTCGAAGGGGATGATGGTCCCGTCCGGCTGCACGAAGTGGACGCAACTGCGCTTGACCGTGCCGAGGTCGAAGTTGAAGCGGTCCAGGAACTGGCTGACCACGACGCGGAAGGTGTTCTCGTAGGCCACCTCCTGCGGCACGGCCGCCTCGGGCAGGCAACACAGCAGGCTGGCCAGTTTCTCCGAGGTATTGCCCTGGGCTGTGGACAGCGACAGCAGCTCGAACACCTGCCGGCGCAGTTCCGGATAGCTCTCGAAGGTCACGGTGTTGGGCGCGGCGGCCACGAACAGGTCGCGGGGCAGCATGGCGGTGACCGGCCGGACCTCGCGCCCGTTGCGCAGGCCATAGCCGATGCAGATCTGGTCCGGGTTGCAGGGCAGGGGGATGAGGTCGTCCAGGCCGAAGACGCCGGCCTCGGCGATCCGCCGGCGCACCTCGGTCAGGACGATCCGGTGCCGCCTGGCGTCGAAGCCGTCGTTGCGGCCGGCGTCCTGGATCGGCTGGAAGGTCACGCCCCGCACGCAGCGCCAGTTCAGGGCGAACCGGACGATGTCGGCGATCTCGTCGTCGTTGACGCCCTTCTTCAGGGTCACCACCAGCGTGGTGGAGATGTTGTTCCGCTCCAGCGCCTCCAGGGCCTCGGTCCGTACGCGGGTCAGGTCGGCGCCGCGGAGCTCCAGCAGGGCGTCGCGCTTCAGGCTGTCGAACTGCAGATAGACCTCGAAGCCCGGCATGTAGCCCGCCAGCCGCTCCGCAAAGCCGGCCTCCCGGGCGATGCGCAGGCCGTTGGTGTTGATCATCAGGTGCCGGATCGGCCGGGCCTTGGCCGCGTCGAGGATGTCCCAGAACTGCGGATGGATCGTCGGCTCGCCGCCGGAGAGCTGGACCAGGTCGGGCTCCCCCTCGGCGGCGACGATGACGTCCAGCATCCGCGCGATCTCGGCCAGCGGCCGGTGCGCCTCGCGCTTGACGGAGCTGTCGGCGAAGCAGACCGGGCAGGAGAGGTTGCAGGCCTCGTTCACCTCGACGATCGCCAGGCAGGAATGCTGCTCGTGGTCCGGGCAGAGGCCGCAGTCGTAGGGACAGCCGTGGTCCGTGCGCGTGGCGACGGACAGCGGCCGGTCGCCCGGCTTCAGCCAGTCGCGCTGGGACTTCCAGTAGTCGAGGTCGTCGGCGATCAGGGTCTTCTGCACCCCGTGCTCGCGGCACCGCTTGAGGTAGAAGACAGCGCCGTCCTCGCCGATCACCTTGGCCGGGACCAGCGCCAGGCAGGTTTCACACAGGCTCGTGGTCTGTCCCAGGAACAGGTAGGGCGCCGCCTTGCGCGCGCTCCCGGGCAAGGCTTGCGCGGTAGTAGACCCATCCATAGGCGACCAGTCCCCCACACAGCAGGTGGAACAGGTTAAGCGGCCCGATCAACGGGGGATAGGGCTTGAGGAACTCCCAACCGAAACGGGGGAGCCCGTACCAGATGCAGAGGGCGTAGAATCCGCGCCGCATCGCCCAGGGCCTGCGCCGCGCCAAGCCCTCGAGATAGGCGGCGAGGAACACGGCCATGGCCAGGCTCTCATAGACCTGCACCGGATGACGCCCCGCGCCGTCGCCCAGATCCACGGCCCACGGAAGACGCGTCGGGGAGCCATAGGTCCCGTCCGGCAGGCCGGCGAACAGGCAGCCCCACCGGCCGACCACGACCCCGAGGGCGAACGGGCCGACGAACACGCCCCCGGTGGACCCCTTGATCCCCCGCGCGGCCTTGTAGACCTCGACGCCGACGATCGACCCGACCAGGGCGCCGACGACGCTATGGGATAGAGCGGGATGGGCTCCGGCCAGGCTGTTCATCGACCCCGCCAGCCAGGCGCCCGGGACGGCCCCGGCGGCCAGGGCCGCGAAGTATCCGCCCCCGACCTTATCGGCCACCCGTTGGGTCAGCCCCTTCAGCCGCCAGCGATAGAGGACGACGCTGAGCGCCAAGCCCGCGCCCCAGGCGGCCAGGTCGAAGGCGGTGTGCGCCCAGGCGGCCGTGGGGACGTCGGTCATGGCGCGCGATCAAGCGCAGGGATTCGCCCGCCGCGCCAGCCAGGCCTCGCGGTCCAGCCGCAGACCTGCGACTGACCCATGCCGCTCACATATTCGCGCGGCTCGACGGCGATCAGTTCGGCGCCCTGCTTCTCCTTCACCCGGCCCGAGGCGCGGTTCTCGACCGCGTTGGTCAGGTAGAGGAAAGGCCAGCCCAGCACCTCGAAGGCATAGGCCGTCACCGCCTCCGCGGCCTCGGTCATCAGGCCCTGGCCGTGCAGCTTGGGCGCCAGCCAGAAGCCGCGCATGTCGCGGACCGCGCCGTCGAAGGGCCACAGGTCGATGCGGCCGACCAGTTCGTCGTCGCCGCCCTTGAGCGTGATCGCCCAGAAGAACCGTTCGCCACGCGCGCGGCGAGCCAGGCAGTCGGCCATGTTGGTCGCCGCGGCGTCGTCGGGATAGGGCCACGGAACGCCGGCGTGCAGCCAGCGCACCACCTCCCACTGCGGGAAGATGCGCTGCACCGCGTCGACGTCGCGCAGCTCGTAAGGTCTTAGGATCAGCCGCGCGGTTTCCAGCACGGGCGTGGGGGGCAAGGGGGCAGTCATCTCCGGTCTCTCTTGGAAAAGCCGGAGGCCGGGGCGCCTTCCTTCGATCGCATGAGCCCCGGCCGGTCCGGCGGGGCTCGTCTGGGAAGGTCAGGCCGCGTCAGCGCGTGCAGAACCGTCCCGACGCCCCGCGAGGGCGGCGCCGTTGGTACCCGACGGTTGCTGGACGGATATGCGATCCATGGCCGTGCTTATCACGGGCGAGCGGGCTCGCCCAGGGTCACGCGGGCGGCGCGGCGTCGGCGCCGATGTCTGCGGCCGAATGACGTGGGCCGGAGCGCACCGGTGCGGCAAAGGGCTCATGCCCCTCGCCCGTGTCCAGGCGCGCGCGGATCGTGCAGACGACGCCGTCGATCGGATAGTCGATCCGCACCTCGCCGTTCAGGTCCGCCGCCAGGCCGCGCTCGATGAGGCGGGTTCCAAAGCCGGTGCGCGTGGGCGGGTTCACCCGCGGTCCGTCGATCTCGCGCCACGTCGCGGTGAGCTCCCGCGCCGCACGGCCCTTGGAAAGGCTCCATTCGAACTCCACCCGGCCGCCGGAGGCGGACAGCGCCCCGTACTTCACCGCGTTGGTGGCAAGCTCGTGAAGCGCCAGGGCGATGGCGATGGCGGTCTTGGGCTCCAGGCGGACCTTCGGGCCGCGCGTAATCACGCGCTCTTCCCCCATGCCGAGGCGGAACGGCTGCAGCGCCTGGGCGACGATCTCGCCCAGGTCGGCGCCGGACCACTGCTCGTTGGTCAGCACGTCGTGCGCCTTGCTGAGGGCGACGATACGGGCGGTCAGGGTGTCCCGGGTCGACAGCGGGGCGCCGCCGCTGCGCAGGGTCTGGGTGACGATCGACTGGACCGTGGCCAGGGTGTTCTTCACCCGGTGATTGAGTTCGTTGATCAGCAGGCGCAGGTGGCTCTGGTCCTGCTGCTGACGCTGGATCGCGCCACGCAGGGTTTCCAGCCGCTCGCGCGCCTCGTACTGGCGCCGGCGGCCACGCAGCGCGGTCTGGACGATGCTGACCAGCGTCGTGGGGTGGAACGGCCGCTCCAGGAAGCTGACGTTGCCGAGCGCGCGGCCGTAGCGTTCGGCAGCCGGGTTGCGCTCGAGGCCGCCCCCTCGGCGGGCCAGAACGATGACGGGGAAGTCCGACCACGGCGGCTGGCTCTCGACCCACCTGGCCAGGGGCGCGTAGTCGTCCTCCTGCAGCACTTCCTCGACGATCAGTGCGGCGCCGGCGCCGGCCTCGCACTCGCGCCGCACGGTCTGGAGGTCGGGACAGATTTCGGCCTCGAGCCCCGCTTCGCGCAGCACCGCGGCGGCCACCGGGGCGTCACGCCCGTAAGGCGCCAGGATAAGAACGCGCTCCGGCCCAGAGGCCGCGACGGTCATTCCGGCAGTCCGTTCAGCAGGCCGTCGCGATTGCCCACGAAGTCGGGAACGCCGCGCAGTACGCCTTGGAACTGGGTCAGTGGCTCGCCGAGCGTGATGCCGCGCTTGTCGATCTCATATTCCCGGATCGTGCGCTCGTGCATGCCGGCACGCTTCTTCACGACGGATATGGCGCGGCGAACCTGTCCCATGGCTTCGAAGTAGCGAAGCAGCAGGACGGTGTCTGCCAAGTAGGTAACATCCACGGGCGACTTCATCTCGCCCACCAGCCCGTGCTGGGCGACGGTCAGGAAGGTGGTCGCGCCCTGACGGTTCAGGAACTGCAGCACTTCGTGGATGTGGAGCAGGAGATAGTGCTCCTGCGGCATCGCGGCCTGATAGCCGTTCAAGCTGTCGATCACCACCGTGCGGGCTCCGGACCGGTCGACGCACTGGCGAACCCGCGCCGTGAACTCGCCGGGGGACATCTCGGCCGCATCCACCTGCTCGATCAGCAGGTCGCCGCTCCGCTGCAACCCCTCCAGGTCGAAGCCGTAGGCCTTCGCGCGCTCGAAGAGCAGGCCCAGTTCCTCGTCGAACACGAAGACCGCCGCCTTTTCGCCCCGCCGGATCGCCGCGAGCGAAAATTGAAGCCCCAACAACGACTTGCCCGTGCCGGCGGGTCCCAGGATCAGGCACGCCGTGCCCCGCTCCAGCCCGCCCCCCAGAAGGTCGTCCAGGCCGGGAATGCCGCTGGGAATCGGCGTCCGTTCGAACTGCGTCCGGTGCTCGCTCGACACGAGCCGCGGATAGACCTGCAGGCCGCCGGTCTTGATGGTGAAGTCGTGAAAGCCGCCGCGGAACTTGCGGCCGCGGTACTTGGTCACCCGGACCCGCCGACGTTCGGCGCCGTACTCCGGCGCCAGTTCCTCCAGCCGCACGACGCCATGGGCCACGCTGTGCACGGTCTTGTCGGCGATCTCGGCCGTCAGATCGTCCAGCAGCACCACCGTCGCGCCGTGGGTGGCGAAATAGTGCTTCAGCGACAGCACCTGGCGCCGATAGCGCAGCGATCCCTGGGCCAGCAGGCGGATCTCGGAGAGGCTGTCGATCACCACCCGGCTCGGCCGGGCGCGCTCGACGGCGTCCAGGATCATCCGCGTCGTCTCGCCCAGTTCCAGGTCGGACGAATAGAGCAGGCTCTGCTGTTGGGTCTCGTCGAGGAGGTTCTCCGGAGGCGCCAGTTCGAAGATCTCGACCCCTTCCAAAGTCCAGCCGTGCGATGCGGCGGTGTCCCGCAGTTCGGTCTCGGTCTCGGAGAGGGTCACGTAGAGCACCCGCTCGCCGGCGGCCGCGCCCGCGATCAGGAAGCTGAGCGCCGCGGTTGTCTTGCCGGTTCCGGGACTGCCCTCGAACAGGTAGACGCGATCGCGCTTGAGGCCGCCGCCCAGGATGTCGTCAAGCCCGGCGATGCCGGTGCCCGCGTCGTCGGCGAGGCTCGCCGCCGGAATCTTGCTCATTGCTCCTCGTGCGAACCGTTGCTTCGGCGGAACCGCTCCACCCCCCAACGCAAAATGCACGCGAAGCGCTACGGTTCCGCTAGCCGGCCGGGCCGCGCCGCGGATCGCGCACGGCCAGCACGAGGATCGCGAACGCCGCGGCCAGGAATCCGAGGGACGAGATGAAGACCACGTCGTAGCCGAACGCTTCCGCCATCAGCCCGCCCACCAGGGGCCCGGCCGTGGCGGTGATGCTCTCAGCCGTGGCGGACACCGCGATGCGCATAGGCAGGTCGTCGCGGCTGCCGAACTCCAGGATCATGGTCTGAGAGGCCATCATATAGCCCGACAGCGACGCGCCCAGCAGAGCGAAGGCGGCGAAGATGGGAGCGGGGGTGTGCAGGTTCAGCAGCATGACCGTCGCGCCCACCCAGCCCGCGAGGGAGACGATCAGCACGGCCCGGAAGCCCACCTTGTCGCCCATGTAGCCCCAGAGCAGGTTCGAGACGGTGTCCGCGCCCAGGAAGGCGAACGTCAGCAGCCCCAGCGTGGCCCCGTCGGCCCCCACGACCTTGCCGACGTAGAGGATGTAGAAGGGCGTCGCGATCCGGGCCGAGGTGGCCAGCATCTGGACGACGAGGAAGAAGCCGTAGGCCCGATCCTGGGCGATCAACTCCGGGAACTCCCGCAGCCGGTCGCGGAACCGCGCCTGCCGCCGGGTGGTCGGCGGCTCGGGCTCCTTGAGCAGGATCTGCAGCGCCCAGAGCCCGGCGCTCGTCAACAGGAAGGCGAAGACGAAGGTGGTGGAATAGCCGTTGCCGAACAGGTTCGGCCCGATGAAGTATTTGCCCGCGACCCAGGCCAGCACGGCCGCGATCAGTCCGCCCGTCGCGTTCCGCCACGCCTGGAGGCGTCCCCGCCGGCTGATCGGGATCACCTTGGACATCAGCAGGCTGAACACCACCCGCTGTGCGCCCATGAACACGCCAAACATCAGGATGAAGAACAGGAGCGCCCAGACCAGCGGCTGGCCGGACAGGAACCAGCCCGAAAGCGCCATGCCCAGGATGGCCAGGCGCCCCAGGCTGCCCATCCAGATCGCGGCGGGCATGACCTTGGTTCGGTGCTCGACCTTGGTGGCCCCGAAGATCGGCGAAATCACCCCGCCCAGCTGCTGCAGCGCCAGGCCCAGGCCGACCACCACGTTGGAACCGGAGACGGCCAGCAGGTAGGCCGGCAGGAAGGTCGGCGCATTGACCAGGCGGAAGCCGGTCATCCCCAGCATGCCGTGCAGGTAGTTGCCAAGGTAGTTCCGCTTGAGATTGTCCCAGACGAACTTCTCGTAGGCGGCCTCGCGGGCGGCCAGATCGTCCGCCGCGACCTGTGCGGCGTCCTCGCTCTCGTCCAGGTTGACGTTCAAACTCAGCCCGTGTCGGACGGGTTCTTCACGCCCGCCTCCCACGGCTCCCTCCCGCAGTGGAATTTTCGAAGGTCCGGTCCGGCGGACTCCCTTCGCGCAATGCTAGGGGGATTTGCCGTGGGCGCAATCGCGAACGTCTGTCCGAGGGGCTTGGCGTCCAGCACGCATAAGCTTGACGGCGCGGGCCGGCTATCCGCACCTTCCGCGCCAGTCGAGCGGAGGAGGGGCGGATGCGACGGTTGATCCTGGGGGCTGCGCTGGCGGCGGGGCTCGCGGGGGC
>NZ_LSJI01000125.1 GCF_001557235.1 Phenylobacterium sp. CCH9-H3
GGTTGGCGGCGTTCTTCATCAGGAAGATGAACAGCTTGTCCTGCCAGAGCGGCATTCCGGACTGTGCGGACGCCACCACCGAACGCCGGCCCAGGAAGAAGCTTGTGGCCATGATGTCGAACTTCAGGCCCAGCTTGCGGCATAGCCCCAGCGCCTTCGGCAGGTTCGGGCTCTCCATGAACCCGTAGGAGACCGTCACCTTCTTGAAGTCGTCGCTTACGGGCTCGATCCGCACCCGATCATCCTCCTTCACGCGCGGCGTCTCAGCGGTCTGAACCGTGAGGATGATGTTCTTCTCGTGCAGCACCCTGTTGTGCTTGATGTTGTGCATCAGCGCGACCGGGGCGGTCTCGGGGTCGGAGGTCAGGAAGATGGCCGTGCCCGGCGTCCGGTGAGGCGCGCGCGACCTCAGCATGTCGGCCAGTTCAGCGAGCGGAAGGCTGTCGCGCCGCGCCTTGTCGGTGAGGATCTGCGCGCCGCGCGTCCAGGTCCACATGATCAGCATGATGGCCGCGCCGAAGGCGAGCGGGAACCAGCCGCCTTGCGGAATCTTCAGGACGTTCGCGCCCAGGAAGAAGAGGTCGATGGCGATCAGCGGAGCGACGAACAGCAGGGTGATCGAGCGCCGCCACTTCCAATGGTGCCGCGCCACCACGTAGGCCAGCAGCATGGTGATGACCATCGTCCCGGTCACGGCGATGCCGTAGGCGGCCGCCAGGTTGGACGAGTTGCGGAAGACCACGAGGAGCGCCAGAACGCCGACCAGCAGCATCGTGTTGACCTGGGGCACGTAGATCTGCCCGGCGACGGTCTCGCTGGTGCGCCGGATGTCGATCCTGGGCAGAAGGCCGAGTTGTACGGCCGACTGCGTCACCGAATAGGCGCCCGTGATCACGGCCTGCGAGGCGATCACCGTGGCCATGATCGTGAGCAGGAGAACCGGCCAGTACACGACCTCGGGGATCATCATGTAGAAGGGGTTGGCTTGGGTCTCGGGACGGAGCAGCACGAGCGCGCCCTGGCCCAGATAGTTCAGCATGAGGCAGGGGAAGGCGACGCACAGCCAGGCCGTGCGGATCGGCGCCTTCCCGAAATGGCCGATGTCCGCGTAGAGGGCCTCGGCCCCGGTCACCACGAGGAAGACGCTGCCCATGATCGCGAAGCCGACCAAGCCGTTGTTGATCAAAAGCTGGACGCCGAAGTAGGGGCTGAGGCCCAGCAGGATCGAGGGCTCCTGGACGATGTAGAAGACGCCCAGGCCGGCCAGGACCGCGAACCACACCACGGTGATCGGACCGAAATAGCGGCCCACGCTCGCCGTACCCCGCGATTGGACCATGAACAACGCGATGAGGATGACAGCGGCGATCGGCAGGACATAGGGCTCGAAGACGTGCCCGATGCCCGGCGCATCCTTCAGGCCCTCGGCGGCCGAGAGCACCGAGATGGCCGGGGTGATCAGGCCGTCGCCATAGAACAGCGCGGCCCCGCAGATGCCGAGGATGAAGACGAACCGTGAGCGCCGGATGAAGCTGCGATGCTCCGCGAAATGCGTCCCCATGGCGCGCTGCGCCAGGGCCATGAGCGCCAGCGTGCCGCCTTCGCCCTTGTTGTCGGCGCGCATGATGAAGGCGACGTATTTCACCGTCACCACCAGGACCAGGGCCCAGAACACCAGCGACACAACCCCGAGCACCGCCATCTCGCTCGCGCCGCCCTTGGTATGCGCGAGCGCTTCGCGCATGGCGTAGAGCGGGCTGGTCCCGATGTCGCCGAAGACCACGCCCACGGATCCCAGGGTCAGCGCCCAGAACGAGTCCCTGTGCGGCGGAGGAGGCTCAGGCGCATCGGCTTCGGTGGCGGACATGGGTGACCGGACTCCTGTTCAGTGGCCGGCGGGCCTTCTGTGCCGGATCGACATAAGAATCCTATGTGGTTGTGAGGCCGCCCGGCCCGTCCGCTCTTGCGTGCGGACGTTCATGCGCCTTCCTTTCCTGCCGTCGTCTCGGGTGAAGGACCCGCCCCATGAGCCTCGCCGAAGCCACCCCCCTCGTCCAAAGGCCGCAGCGGGTCGATGCGTGGGCGTCCTACGGGCTGTCGTTGGTCTTCGTGGGCGTCGCGAGCCTGCTCGCGGTGTGGGTGGACCGGCAGGTCGCCATCCCCAACGTCTCGCTGATCTTTGTCCTGCCCGTCGTCGTCGCGGCCATCCGCTACGGGTGGGGGCCGGCGCTCGCCGCGGCCGTGGCCGGTGTGGTCGCGTACAACTTCCTCCTGATTGAGCCACGCCACACCTTCCGCGTCGCCGATCCCGCCAACGTCTGGGCCCTGGCGCTCCTGCTGATCACCGCCGCCGCGGTCAGCGCGGTGGCCGCGCAGTCCCGCCGCCGCGCGCTGCAGGCGTGGGAGGCCGTGGCCCAGAGCTCGGCCTTGCAGGCCATGGCGCGCGCCCTCGTCGCCGCACGCGACTCCAAGGCGATCGCGCGCGCCTGCGCCGAAACCCTCGCCCGGGTCTTCGAAGCGCCCGCCGTCGTCTTCGTGGCGGACGAAGATGACCTGAGACTGACCGCCCGGGCCGGTGGCGCGCGGGTGACGGCCGCCGACGAGGAGGCCGCGGCATGGGTCCTCGCGGCGCGCCTCCCGACCCGCGGCGGCGCCTACCCGATCGACAGCTGCGCCTATGATTTCTGGCCGATCCAGACGCCGAAGCGCCAGCGGGCGGTGATCGGCGTACAGATCTCCGGGCGGGAACAAGGTCGGCCCGAAAATCCCGAGAGCTTCGCGGAGACGGTCGCGGGCTATCTCGCCGTCGCCCTCGACCGCGACGCGAACGCCCGCGCGGCCGTCCAGAGCCAGGTCGCCGTCGCGAGCGAGCGCCTGAAGAGCGACTTGCTGGCCGCCGTCTCGCACGACCTGAAGACGCCCCTGTCCACGATCCTGGTCACCCTGCAGAGCCTGCAGAGGTTCGGCGACACCCACGACGCGCGCACCCGCGCCGAGCTGCTGGCCTCGGCAGAGGCCGAGGCTTCGCGGCTCAGCGGCATGGTCGCCAACCTCCTCGACATGAACCGGCTGGAGGCCGGCGCGCTGCCGGTGCGCACGGCGGCGGCGGCGCCCCGGGAACTCGTCGCCCGCGCGATCGATCGCGCCACGTTCGCCCTTTTCGACCGCAAGGTGGTCAACGAGGTCGCCGACGACTGCGGGCCGCTGATGGTCGACGGATCGCTGTTCGAGACGGCGCTCGTGAATATCCTGGAGAACGCCGCCAAATACTCCCCGTCGGGCTCGACCATCCGCATCCGTGTCGGCGAGAACCGGCGCACCGGCTGGATCGAGGTCCTCGACGAGGGTCCCGGCTTCCCGGGGTCCATCGAGCCCCTCTTCGAGAGGTTCGCGCGCGGGGTGGCGGGCGACGGACGCCCGCCCGGGACGGGTCTTGGCCTGACCATCGCGCGCGGCTTTCTCGAGGCTCAGGGCGGCCGCATCAGCGCGGCGAACCGCACGGACGGCCCCGGCGCCGCCGTGCGGCTCATCGCGCCGCTCGCCTCAGCGCGCCCGGTGGAAGCATGACCGAAGCGGCCGATCCGGCGACCGTCCTGGTGGTGGAGGATGATCGATCCCTCAGCTCGGCGCTGACCGCCACGCTGAAAGCGGCCGGCTACCGACCGGTCTCGGCCGGCACTGCGGCCGAGGGATTGCGCTGGTTCGCACACTATGCGCCCGACTTGGTCTTGCTCGACCTGGGTCTGCCTGACCGGGATGGCCTCTCGGTGATCCGGGAAATACGCCAGCGCGGCCCCACGCCGATCGTGGTGCTCTCGGCGCGCAACGCCGAAGCGACCAAGGTCGAGGCGCTCGACCTCGGCGCCGACGACTACGTGGCCAAGCCGTTCGGAGTGGAGGAGCTCCTCGCCCGCGTGCGCGCTGGCCTGCGTCACGGAGTGCAGGTGCGAGGCTCGACGCCGGCCTTGCGGGTTGGGGACGTGGAGATCGATCTTGGCCTTCGGACCGTGAAACGGCGCGGGGAGCCCGTGAAGCTCACTCCCAAAGAATACGACGTCCTTTGCGAGTTGGCCCTGAACGGCGGCCACGCCGTGTCCCACGGACAGCTGCTCCGTGCGGTCTGGGGCAGCGAGAAGGCCGACGTGCAGTACCTGCGCGTCTATGTCGGCTATCTCCGCCAAAAACTGGGGGACGCCTTGTTCGAGTCGGTGCCGGGCGTCGGCTACCGCCTGGTGACCGACTGAGCCGAGTCGCCGAACGTCGGGAATCCGGCGCGCCGCCAAGGTCGCCTCCTGACTCGTTGGGGACCTTGGGAAGGTCTGCTCTGGGGCCGTTCGGGATAGGCTCCCGATCTGGTCATGGTCGAGAGTTCCCGAGTCCCCGCTGACCGTAGGCGCGCTGTCCGAGCGAAGCAGTCTGAAGCGACGCGTAGAGGCGGACCAAGTCTCAGGACGTCACTTCGCGTCCGGCCAGCGCCAATTCTGCGAACTTGACGAGCCCGTGATAGGATTGAGCATAGATTTGGCCACGGCCATGATCGTCGATCAGCAAGCCGATGCCGGCTGCCTCCGCGAGGGCGCTCACACCGCCCGCAGCTGTTGCCGGCAGGTAGAAGGCCACCAGCGGATAGTCCTCCTTGTGCTGGCCGCCGAGCACGCCACCGTTGCAGCTCGCCACCGGCGTGCCGCCCAGCGCTGAAAGCGCGATGGTGGCCGAGGCGACACCGGGATCCAGGCTCCACAGCGCCTCGACGCCATACTCGGATACCAGTTCCTCGATAACCGCCTCTTCCTCGTCGTCGAGGTCGTCGGCCGCCTCAAGACGCGCCAGAACGCCGCGTTCGATCTCCAAGGTCTCTTCGACATCGCTCCAGTTCATGCCGCGGAGGTCCATGAACGCCCGATTGCCGTCGAACGCGCCGTCCTCGTCGGCCGCGTCAAGCGTGGCTCCATCGGGAGGCGGCGCGAGTTGGCTGGCATCGAAGTCTCGCCGGATATCGACGGGCGTAGTGCGGCTGGCCATGCGCTCTTCGCTTGACGGCGCCAGTCCAAAGGGGAACAAACCAGAAACTTTACTCGACGAGGCGCCGCTTCGGCGCCACTGTGGCACCATGCTCCCTGATTCGAAACCAAGCAATGTTCGGGCCCTGGACCGCATCAATCTGCGGCTCAGCGCTGAGACCTTCGACGCAATTGACGCCGCGCGCGCTGAACGCCCGGGCGTGATCTCGCGTAACACTTGGATAACCGAAGCCATTCAAGAGAAGCTGGCGCGTCAGACCGCCGCAGAGGATCGCTGATCCCATGCCGAGCTTCTACGAATTCTTCGCCGGCGGGGGGATGGCCAGGGCGGGCCTGGGCGAGAACTGGACCTGCCTGTTCGCCAACGACTTCGACCACAAGAAGGGCCTGACCTATCAGGCCAACTGGCCTTGCGGAGGCGAACTCAAGATCGGGGACGTCCGCGAAGTGACGGTGGGCGATCTCCCGGGCGTGGCGGATCTGGCCTGGGGCTCCTTCCCCTGCCAGGACCTATCCTTGGCCGGTGGCGGCGCCGGCCTGAGGGGTGAGCGGTCGGGCACCTTCTATCCGTTCTGGGATGTGATGAAGGCGTTGATGGCCGATGGCCGCGCACCCAAGATCATCGCCCTAGAGAACGTTTGCGGGACCCTGACCTCGCACGGCGGTCGCGACTTTGAAGCGATCTGCAAGACCTTCGCCGACGCCGGCTATCGCTATGGCGCTCTGGTGATCAATGCGGCCTTGTTCGTTCCGCAATCGCGACCGCGCCTGTTTGTCATCGGTGTACATGAAGACTTCGCCATCGATCCGGCGCTGCTGGCACCGGGGCCGATCGCGCCCTTCCATACCCCAGGCCTTTGCCGCGCGATCGACGGCATCAGCGCCGTGTCGCGCAAGCGTCTGGTTTGGTGGAACGTGCCAGTACCGGCCCGGCGCACCTCGACCTTCGCCGATCTAGTCGAGGAGGCCCCGACCAGCGTCTCTTGGCACACGCCCGCCGAGACCCAACAGGTCCTCGACATGATGTCTCCGATCAACTTGGCCAAGGTCGAAGCCGCCAAGCGGGCCGGCCGGCGGATGGTGGGCGGCATCTACCGGCGCACCCGCCACGATGAAGGCGGCGCCAAGGTGCAGCGCACCGAGGTGCGCTTCGACGATGTCGCCGGTTGCCTCCGCACCCCAGCCGGCGGTTCGAGCCGCCAAGTGATCATTGTCATCGACGGTAAGACCGTTCGCACCCGCCTGATCTCGGCGCGCGAGACCGCACGGCTCATGGGTTTGCCCGACACGTACAAGCTGCCGCGCAATTACAATGAGGCCTATCACCTGACCGGCGACGGGGTGGCGGTGGACGTCGTGCGGCACCTGGCCGAGCATGTTTTCGAGCCCCTGCTCGGGACGACCGAGGGCAAGGCGCGGCGAGCGGCGTGAGCGTCATCCCCTGCGAACAGGACCCGCAGTTGCGCGCTCAGATCGAGCGGTTCGCGGAGATCCTCAAGACGCAGGCCCATTTGTTGGGCGACCACGGCTTGACCGAGACGGAATTCTACCGCTCCGCCATCTTCCGCGGCGCCATCGAGAAGGTGCGCGGCGAGTTCTCCGCCACCATGCGAGGCAAGCGCGAGTTCGTGCAGCATGTCCTCAACCACCTGGAGGACGGCGGCCATATCGCCGGCTGGGATCGCGCCAAGCGCGGCGCGCGCAATGACTACTATGTGCAGCTGAACAGCGGCCGCACCGCGGTGATCGACCTGAAGGGCTGTCTCGACGGCGCCAACACCAACATATTCGAGCGCCCGCCCGAAGCCGACGAGTTCGTCACCTGGAGCCTCTGCACCAATGTCGGCGCCGACCCGCGCCGCAACGCCTGGTCAGGCCTGCACACCCGCCTGAGCGCCGAGATGCTGTCGCGCAACCAGCGTGTCGACGGCCTCGTGATCTGGGACATGATCTGCGGCACGGTCGGCCGGCCCTGCCCGAAGCTCGCCGCCTTGGCGCCGGAGGCGCGCCTGACCCGTCTCGGCCCCTTCGAGACGCCGCCGCCATGCCTCTACGTGCTGCCGGCCGACATTCCTTCGCCCGACCATCCCGTCGCGGCGGCCCAGACTCTCGACGGCGTCGAGTTGATGGCCGCCTTCCAGAGGGCGTTCGGCGGTGCCGACGACGAGGTCAACTTCGTTGACTTCGAAGTAGCTGAGGCCGATGGCGGCCTCGTGCGGCGCACCATCATCCGCCGCGCTGGCTTCGTCCAGCACGCCTCCGAGATGACGGCAATTCGCCGTGTCTGATCCGTCCTCACTGTTTGGACGCGATCCCGACTCCACCAATGTGCCGCCGTTCGAGACTGATGACCTGCGCACGCAGCTCACGCAGTTCCTCGACGCGTCGTTCAGCGATCCGAGCGGCGTGCAGGTGAAGATCGGCGACTATCAATGGGGCGTCTACGCCTTCTTCGACTACGACGGCGAGCCGATCTATGTCGGTCAGACCAAGGAGCGGGTCCGCACCCGCATTCGCCGGCATCTGACCAACCAGCGTACTGACGCGGTGGCCATGTCGGTACTCGATCCATTCGAAGTGCTCGACATCGAGGTCTGGCCTATCCCGGAGTTGGAGGGTGTCGATAAGCGCGACAAGGACGCTAAGGCGCACCTCAACGCCCTGGAGCGGCTAATCACCGAAGCCGCCGTCGAGGGCTCCCGGTTCAAGGCCATCCTCAATGAGAAGGATCCGCCGGTCGGCACCGTGGCGGTGACCGCGCCGCCGTCCCTGCGTGACCGCGTCGTCTCCGACCGTGTCTATGAGTTGCGCCGCCATCCCGATTTTCGAATTGCCCGCCGCGCTCTGATCATCTCGCGCCTCGCACAGGTGATCTCCGAGCGGGAGGTTCAGGGCGGGCTGCGCCGCGTTCTGCTGACCCAAGCCAAGCGACTCCAGTGGCTGTCGGAACGGCGCTACCAGGCTCTGGGCGGGGCTGCGTCAGTGCCCAACGAGAGCGAGGACGGCGCCGAGACCTGACCGCCGCGCGGATCAATCCCAGACAATGTCGAGGGCCAAGTACTCGCGCAGCACCATGCGCACGCGCATGCCGCTCCCCTGGCTCACACGATAGCGGAAGCGGTTCGGCTGCACGACGATCCAGCCGTTCACCCAGGAATCGTCAGGACCCATGAGGACGCGGTGGAAGGCGCGGCTGCCGAGTTCGGGCCAGAGCGCAAAGTCGTTCTCGTCATTCTCGAAGGCTCGCCGGTCCCAATCCGACATCAACATCAGCGGCATCGACCAGACCTTCTCTGGCTCATGCAACTGAGGCTCGTTGAGTTCGAAGTCTGCGAGGCCGCGGGCCAGCTTGATCGCGATTCGCCGTAGGCGGGCGCCATCGGGGTCCCACCACGTCTCACCGTCGACCTCGCGGCGCGCCGCCGCCAGCTCTCGCTGCAGACGACGATTGCCAGTCAGGGTCTTGGCGATCGCGGCGCGCTCGAAGCTCTGCGGGTCGACGCTGCCGCTGGTGACGCACTCAAGCAGGCAGGCCACATACTCCTCGTCGTCCGAGAAACCGGCGTTACAGGCTTGGCAACTGGAGGCGACCGGTAGGTTCTCTGGCAGGGGCGCATCCAAGAAGATCTTCGACGGGTTGTGGTCCCGCGTCTCTTCGGGACCCCCACAGTGGGCACAAAACCCTTTGTTACGGCGATCTCCCTCATCGGGCCACTGCCGCAGCCTTGAGGCACCGCGATCAGTGGGCTCGTCACTCATTGATCGGGTCCGCGCTCCGTGAAGTAAGAGCTAAGCTTTCGGCCAACAGGGTTGCAAGCGGGTGGATGAGGGTCCCTTCTTGCCGGAAGGCGTCTGCTTCCGGGAGAGGAGCCAACTTCCGCTCGTGGCGCCGACCCGACCTTCCCCGCTGCGGGTACAGCCGAATCTCCACCCCTACCGTGGCTTGGGCGGTGCGAAGACGCTGCGGTCAACTGGGCGGTGATCGACCATATCGACCTTGCCCTCGTCGAGCACGGTGCCGCTTGGTCCAGTGACGACGGCGCGGAAGGCGACGAGCACGTCTCCGACTCTACGGTAGTCGGAGAGGCTAACGGCGACCGGCTGGGGTCCGGCGTAGTCCACAATGCGACCGAGCAAGTGCGTCCGGCGATCGAACCAGAGTTCGAGTGGCCGCCCCCCCATGGGTTCCACCCGCACGACATCGAAGCCCGCCTCGTCTCGGAGGTAGTCCGCCTTGGCCGGAAAGCGTTCCGGGAAGAAGAAGCCGTTGTTGCTCACGTACGCCGTGATCACCGCCTCGCGGACTGCTGCCGCATCGCTACTTCGTTCCGCCGGCCCGCTCCCGGCCCGGCGCCACGCGACAACGCCGTCGAAGCCTTGCTCTCGAGAGCCTTTGGGCGTCACGCTGATCATCCGTGTGCCGTAGGCCTGGAAATCCAGCCAAGTCTCGTAAGCTACCGGTCCATGCGTGCCCTTTTCATAGGAACCGGTGAGCGTGTCCCAAGCCTTGCCCCCGGAAGCGGCCTTTGCCGCGGCGAGGACCTCTGACGCCGCGGGAGCCGCCACGGCGAAGCCTGGGAGGTTCAACGCCACTGCCGCTGTTAGTGCAACCCAGTAGCGCATATTGAACATCCTCCCGCAAATGGAGAGAGCGGCAGAGAAGCTTGACCGAAATTTGGCGGACACCGCGAGCCAGCGCACTGGTTTCGGCGAGGGTCCGCCTTCCGCATCAGGGCCAACGTCTCCTGCTGGCGCATAGCCGAAGCTTACGCGCTAGGCCCCATCCCACGCCCACCACCGCGAATAGGTTTCCGCGCTTATCTCCGCCCTCGGCTCGGGCTCGGCTAACAGGCGCTTCTTGCGCTTGAGGGGGCGGTCCGTGCCGGTGATCACGCGGACGGCGCCCCGTGCAAGGTAGTGGTCGACGAAGCTGCGAACGCTCTCATCGGTGCTGACAGTGAAGGCTTCCGCCCAAATGCGGAAGAGGACCTGGTCCGAGGCGGAAAGCACACGGGCCGCGACGTCGGTCTCACCGTATGCGCGCAAATTCCAAGCGATGACCTCGCGTGGGGCGGTGATCCCGTTTGGCATCGTCAGCTTGTCGCCCGTCGGATCGCCGTACGCAACGGGGCAAGCGGCGGGAACACGCCAATGTCCGCTCTGCGCCCCGATCACGATGCCAGCTCCTGGCGCAAAGCAGCGGCGGCGCCTCCCTGCATGGCTGGGGAGCATCTGGACGCGACTCCCGCTGGAGCCGGTGGGGACCGAGCGCGCGATCAGGTCCGCAGCCGGAGCTATGCGCCCGCCGGTAATCGGCCGTCGCAATACACGCCGACGTTGACAGCGAAGCCGGCGGCGCGACACTGAGGTCCGGCCATTGGGGGGACGGGATGCGCAGGATTACCACGCCGGTCTTGGCGGTGGCGGTCTCGATGTGGGCGAGCGCTGCGGGCGCCGTGGTCCCGATCTCAGGCCTTTCGCAGGTCAGGACGGACGCCTTCCTGGACGGCGCGAACTCCGCCGTGGACTCGAAGATCGCGACCCAGTGGAGCGGGACGCCGCAGAACGGTTCGGCGTTCGCCCAGGCCATTGCTTACACCGGCCTTTATCCCGAAGGGGCCTCGGCCGTGACGCACGCGAAGAACAGCGCCACGTGGAGCGCCGACGGGACATACGGGCAGGTGAACTTCGAGTGGGGCTGGCACTTCAACGCGGACGGCGACTACGGGCTCATGGGGGGCGGGTTTGACGGGCTCAACCCGAACTGGTCCTACACATTCCTCGCCGAGCGCGACGGGCGCCTCGCTTGGCAAGGGGAGGTTCGGCCCAACCCCGCTTCCGACCTTAACAACTTCGGCCTGAGCGGCTGGAACCTTCAGCTGAATGGCGTGACCGTCATCGACCTGTTCGACCCCACGGGCGGCAAACTCCGCTATGGCGACGGCGATTTCCTGCTCAAGGCCGGCGAGACCTACACCGTTTCTCTGATCAACAACTCCAACATCGCCGGGCGCACTTTCGGCGCCGCCTACGACGGCTTGGTCAATGGCGTCTTCTACTGGGCGATCGAGGAAGAGCCGGCGGTCGTCCCCGAGCCGGCGGGCTGGGCGCTCATGATCGGGGGCTTCGGCCTGGTCGGCATGGCGTTTCGGCGGCGTCGGCTCGTCGAAGCCTGATCCGCGATCTCGCTCGCCCGGACGCCGGTCCCGCCGCGGGCGATCGGCTGACCGCCCGCCCCTCCCGACACTTAAGACCCTTGCAACCCGGCGCCCGCTAGGCACGCTTGCGCATCGGCGCAGGCAGCGAGGCGACGTCTTGACGATCCTGGTCACCGGCTCGGCCGGCTTCATCGGCTTCCACCTGAGCCGCCGGCTGCTCGAACGCGGCGAGACGGTGGTGGGGCTCGACAGCCTCAACGCCTACTACGACCCCAAGCTCAAGGCGGCGCGGCTTTCGATCCTTGAGTCCCACAAGGGCTATCGCCACGCCAAGCTGGACCTGGCCGATCGCGACGGCGTACCCGCCCTGTTCGCCGAGGTCCGGCCCGACCATGTGGTCAACCTCGCCGCCCAGGCCGGCGTCCGCTACAGCCTGGAAAGCCCGGAAACCTATGTCGACTCCAACGTCGTGGGCTTCCTCAACATCTTGGAGGGTTGCCGGGCGGTTCAGCCGAAGCACCTGATCTTCGCCTCCACCAGCTCGGTCTACGGCAACCACAACAACCTGCCGTTCAACGTGCATGACGCGGCGACCCACCCCATCACCCTCTATGCCGCCAGCAAGCTGGCCAACGAGGCCATGGCCCATTCATACGCACACCTGTTCGGAATCCCGTCGACCGGCTTCCGCTTCTTCACGGTGTATGGGCCCTGGGGCCGCCCGGACATGGCGCTATTCAAGTTCACCGACGCGATCCTGAAGGGCCAGCCCATCGACGTGTACGGCGAGGGCCGCATGCAGCGCGACTTCACCTACGTCGACGATATCGTGGACGGCCTGGTCGCCGCCCTGGACCGGCCGCCGGCGGCCAACCCCGCCTGGGACAGCGAGCACCCGGACCCGGCCACCAGCGCCGCGCCGTGGCGCGTCCTCAACCTGGGCGCCAGCCGCCGGGTCGAGCTCATGCGCTACATCGAGGTCCTGGAGGAGAAGCTGGGCCGCAAGGCCGAACTGAACCTCATGCCGATGCAGGCGGGCGACGTGGCCCGCACCGAGGCCGACACCGCCGAGACCCGCGCCGTGCTGGACTACGCCCCCAGCACCACCATCGAGGAGGGCGTCGGCCGGTTCGTGGACTGGTATCGCGAGTACTACGGCGTCTGAGGCCTAGATGGGTTTCTCGATCGACACCGAGGGCTGCGAGAACCACTTCGGCCCCTGCTCGGTCATATGGAAGCAGTCCTCCAGCCGCACGCCGAACTCGCCGGGGATGTAGATGCCGGGCTCGTCCGAGAAGCACATGCCGGGCGCGAGCTTCGTCGCCTCCCCGCGGACCAGGTTCACCGGCTCGTGCCCGTCCAGCCCGATGCCGTGGCCGGTCCGGTGCGAGAGGCCCGGCAGCCTGTAGTCCGGCCCGTACCCTAAGCTGACGTAGTAGCTGCGCGCCGCGTCGTCGACGCTGCCGGCGCTGGCGCCCAGCTTCGCGGCCTCGAAGGCGATCTGCTGGCCCCGGCGCACCTCGTTCCACACCTTGCGCTGCTTGGCCGTCGGCTCGCCGAACACGAAGGTCCGCGAGATGTCGGACTGATAGCCCTCGACCGTGCAGCCGCAGTCCATCAGCACCACCTCCCCGGCCTTCACCGCCTGCGGCTTGCCCGACCCATGCGGATAGGCCGCCGCCTCGCCCAGCAGCACCAGGGCGAATTCGGGATCGCCACCTAGGGCGGCGGTCGCCTGGTTCATCAACCTTGAGATGTCCGCCGGCCGCATCCCGGCCTCGATCTTCGGGATCGTATGACGATAGGCCGCCAGGGTGATGTTCGACGCGTGCTGCATCAGGGCGATCTCGGCCGGCGACTTGATCATCCGGCAGCCCCGGACCACCGGCGCCCCGTTCCGCAGCGTCGCCGTCGGCAGGTTCCGCTGGAGGCCATCCACGATGAAGTACCGGTTGGTCTCCTCGATGGCGACGACGCCCGACCCCAGCCCCCGGTCCCGCAGCCAGCCGGCGACCAGGGCCAGCGGATCCTCATGCTCCTGCCAGGTGCGCACCTCGGCCGGAACGGCCAGGCTCTCCCGGACCGAAGGCTCCTCGAAGAAGGGCGTCACCACCCCGATCTCCCCCTCCGCCGGGATCAGCGCGCAGGTCAGCCGCTCGCTGCGGCTCCAGTGGACGCCGGTGAAATAGATCAGGCTGGAGCCGGGCTCGACCAGCAAGGCCGACACCCCCTGCTCCCGCATCAGCCGCTGCGCCTTGGCGATCCGCGCCTCACGCTCGGCCCCGCCGATGGGCGGCGGCGCACCGGGCAGCCGCGCGGGCAGGTCCGCAGCGCCGGCGGAGATGGGAACCGCCGCCAGCGTCAGGCCGGCCGCGCCCAGAGTGATCAGTCTGCGTCGATCCATCCGGCGAAGCTCGCCCGACTCCGGGATGGGCTCAAGGCCCTCTCCCGCGCAGTAGGCGGCCCCAAGCCATTTTCGCCCAACTGGCGCTGTTTCCGCTCACTTGCCTGTGAAATGAGCGCGCCGATGGGTTTCACGCCTCCGTGGCGCGCATTAGGTAGGGCCCAACGAGATCACGGCCGGCGAAACGATCGGCCTTCAGGAAGGAGTACCCCCATGAAGCTTCTGGCTGTGCCGGCCCTGGCCGCCCTCGCCTTCGCCACGTCCGCGGCCGCCGGGCCGCTGGCGACCACCTCGATCGCCGTCTCCCCCGCCGGGCTCGACCTTTCGACGGCGGCGGGCGCCGAGGCCATGGCAGGGCGCCTGGATCGCGCGGCCGTGCGCGCCTGCGGCGCCTCCTCGTTCAGCGTCCGCGAGTACCAGGCGGCGGTCCGCCGCTCGGCTTGCTACCGCGACGCCATGGACGAGGCGCTGTCGGTGCTGAACGCGCCGGCAGTGAGCGCCGCGCTCCGTGAGCGCGCCGCCCCCGCCGGCGATCGCTAGGCCCTACTTGGCGGCCGGCTTGGCCGCCTGCACTTCGATTTCCGCATACATCCCGGGTCGCACCAAGCCGGCGACCTGGGAGGTGATGCGCGCGGGCTTGGTCTTCAGCGGCCCGTAGAATTGGTTGTAGCCTTCCATCATGCCGGCGAAGTCCATGCCGCCGCCCTTGGCGGGGTCGCCGACCAGCAGCACCCGCATCATGACCGTGTCGCCCAGCTCATAGCCCTGGGCCTTCATGATCCCCTGGATCTTGGTGAGGATGCTGATCACCTGGGTCTTGGTGTCGCCGAAAGGCGTAGCCGCCGGCGCGCCGGGAACGACATCGGGCGTGATGCCGCTGACGTACAGCATGTCCGAACCGGCCGGCACCTTGACCGCGCTGGAGATGAAGCCGTTCGACGGGTTGATGTGGACGTTCTGGGCGTTGGCGGCGCCCGCCGCGAGCGTGAGCAGGGCGGCGGACAGCAGAATCTTGCGCATGGTTCTCCCCTCGGAAAAAAAGCTTCAGGCCGCGGGCCGGTCGGTGCGGCGTTCCGCGACCGACTGTGACACGCGGGTCGCGATCAGGCCTAGCGTCCGTTGCGCGGAAAGCACCGCGCCTTCTTGCCAGCCCGGCATCTGGGACAGGTGGGCGCCTGAGAAATAGACGCGGCCGTGCGGCTGGTTCAGCAGCCGGTACGCGGGATCGTCCAGGTGGCCTTCCTGGCCGCCGACGCCGTTCCATGCGGGCCAGGGACCCAGGTTGAACGGGATCTTGCTCCAGTTCACCACCACCGGATTGGTGAGTTCGCCCTCGTGGCCGGGGTGCAACCGCCCGACCACGCCGCGGGCGATGGCGACCTGCTCCTCTAGCGGCCGCGCGGCGAAACCCCTGGCGTTCGGGCCCGAGCCATAGCAGGCCAGCAGCATTCCGCGGGCCGTATGCAGCCCGTTCGACGGGTACCAGACCAGCCCGGTGTCCCCGCCCACGAACGAGATGCCGCCGAAGATCTGCTGCTTTTCCCAGAAGCGCGGCGCGTCGAAGCCGATCTTGTTCGAATAGTCGTAGGGCACCGAAGCGATGGCGGCCTTCACCGGCTTGTCGAAGTTGTTGTCGATGCGGTTCAGGACATTCAGCGGGATGGTGACCACGGCGAAGTCGGCCTGGGCGACCTGGTTCGGGCCTCCCGACCGATCGCGCCAGGCCACGGCGACGCCCGCCGCCGTCTGACGAATCTGCAGCACCTCGGCGTTCAGGATCAGCGGGCTGCGAATCGCCTGCTGGAAGCCGGTGGCGATCCGATCCATGCCGCCCACGGGCTGGAACATGGTCGCCTGCATGTAGACCACGTCCTCGAACAGGGTCGACCACAACTGGTCGTTGGCCAGCAGCTCCTTCAGCGGCACCGGATCGCGGCCCTTGCCGAACTGCGAGGCGGCGCCCGGAAGCTGGGCAAAGCCCGACCGCTCCGTGCCCTTGAAGGCCATGCCGCCGTCCAGATCGCCGTAGACCTTCAGGAACGGCAGCAGCCGTTGCTTGTCCTCGGCCGTCAGGTCCTGGTCCAGCGCCCCCTTGTTCAGGGCCTTGGCCAGAAGTTCCGAGATATAGCCGCGGGTGTCGTTGACGCCCTGACGCATCTGGATCGGCTTGCCGCCGTTCGAGGCGGCGGACCAGAAATAGGCGCTGCGGCTGGAATTGATCTCCACTTCGAGCGGCACGCCCAGCTTGGTGCAATAGCCCAGCACGCCCTCGTGGTGACTCGGGATCCGGGCCGGCCCGGCGTTCATGTAGAGACCGTCGGAGAACGAGACCGTCTGGGTCGCCTCGCCGACCATTTCGACCTTGGAGCCATCGCGGAGCGTCCAGTTGCGCCCGCCGACCCGATCGCGGGCTTCCAGGACCGTCACGGCGAATCCGGCCCGCTCGAGCTCATAGGCCGCCGTCAGGCCAGCGATCCCCGCGCCCAGCACCACCACGCTCTTGCCGGCGCCGAGGTTGGCCGGCAGTTGCAGGGGCCCGGCCTTGGCCGGTGTCGCCATCAGGCCCAGGCTGACCATGGCGGAATAGGCGGCCCCGTAGCCGCCGACGGCCCCGAGTCTGTGCAGGAAACTCCGACGGCTGACACCCATGACCCGCTCCGCGACGCACCGCCCCGCCGCACCCGGCGGGCGGCCTCAGACGCCTCGGCGGCGCCTTGGCTGACAAGACGGGCGATCAGGATTCGAGCAGTTTCGACGCAGTTGTCGGCGTGGCAGGCAGTCTGCGCGCGAGAATTCATCAACTGACGCTCACGTCAGTTTTGCGACAACCGAATTCGCCGAAGTTGCCGATTCTGCATGATTGTCAGTTTCAGTAATCGTGCTTCATCGAATGGCGGGCGCGCAAATATTTTCATCATGCAACAAATGCATGCGCGAGCGTCGTGCCGGGTCTTATTGACTCACGACACCCCGCACGCGGTGCTCCACCGCTATCAGACGGCGCCGATGCTTAAAGGCCGCCGTCAATAGGGGGATGACGCCGAGAAGGGCCCACATCGAAAACGAGGGGGTCCATAGTGAAGAGAATGTTTGCGGGCGCGAGCGCCCTGGTCCTGGGCGTCGCCATGGCGGGCGCGGTCCAGGCCGCAGACGCGGAGGGGGCCGATCCGGCTGAACTCGACGCGGTCATCGTGACGGGGACGCGGACGACAGGACTGCGCGCCGTCGACAGCCCGGCTCCGATACAGGTGCTGGACGACACCGCGCTGCAGCGGGTCGGCCAATCCGACCTGATCCAGGCCATCGCCCAGAACGTACCGTCCTTCAACGCCCAGGCGTTCGGGGGCGATACGGCGAACCTCACCCTGTCCGCCAAGCTTCGCGGCCTGTCCCCCAACCATGCGCTGGTGCTGATCAACGGCAAGCGTCGCCATGGCACCGGCAACCTGGCTGTGCTCGGCGGTCCGTTCCAGGGCGGCGCGACGGCCGACCTCAACTTCATCCCGCTTTCCGCAGTCGACCACGTCGAAGTGCTGCAGGAAGGCGCCGCGGCCCAGTACGGCACGGACGCCATCGCCGGCGTCATCAACATCATTCTGAAGGACCAGCCGCAGGGCGGGACCATCATCGCCTCAGCCGGCAAGTACATGAGCGGCGGCGGCGACACGCCAGCCATCGCGGCGAACATCGGCTTCGCACCGATCGAGAACGCCTACCTGAACCTGACCTTCGAAAGCCGCTACCACGACTACAGCTTCCGCGGTGATGTGGATCCGCGCGCGTTGAACACCCCGTTCAACATCAACTCGACCTCGCGGCTGTCCCGCTATCCGCAGCTCGTGAACCACCCGGACTACCCGTACGTGAACAACATCACGGGCGACGCCGAGTATCGGCTGCACATCGGCTCGTACAACTTCGGCTACGAATTCGCGAACGGCGTCGAGCTCTATTCCTTCGGCACCTACGGCCACAAATTCGGCCAGGCCTGGGAGAATTGGCGCACGCCGAACCTGGTGGTGGGCCGCGACGGCTCCATTCCGCGCCCGCTCGGCTTCCAACCCCGCGAAGTGCTGATCGAGGACGACTACGCCGCCACCTTCGGCATCACCGGCAAGGCGGGCGAATGGACCTGGGACCTCGCCTCCACCTACGGCAAGGACTCGATCGACATCGAGACGCGGAACAGCATCAACCGCTCCCTCTACATCGACACCTCGACGGCCACGACGCCCGGATCCTCGCCGACCGACTTCTATGCCGGCTCCTTCATCGCCAGCCAGTGGACCACCCAGCTGGACCTCGCCCGCGAGTTCGACATCGGTCAGGCCGGGCCGATGACCCTCGCGCTCGGCGCCGAGTACCGGGAGGACAAGTACGAGATCAAACCCGGCGACGAGGCGTCCCGCTACAAGGAAGGCTCCCAGTCCTATCCGGGCTTCGCGCTGACGGACTCGGGCAAGCACGGACGCCACAGCTATGCGGCCTACGCCAACGTCGCGCTTCAGCCCACCGAGCCGCTGAAGATCGACCTGGCCACCCGCTACGAGCACTTCAGCGATTTCGGCGATACGATCGTCTTCAAGGGCACGGGCCGCTACGATTTCAGCGACATGCTCGCCATCCGCGGCACGGCCAGCACCGGATTCCGGGCTCCGACGCTGGCTGAGTCCTTCTACTCAGCCACCAACGTTTCGCCGACGGCGGCCTTCGTGCAGCTGCCGCCGAACTCTCCAGCCGCCGCGCTGGTGGGTGTGAACGGCCTCGACGCGGAAAAGTCCCGCAACTTCAGCGTCGGCTTCGTCGCCCACCCGGGCTACGGCATCACGGCCACGCTGGACGTCTACCAGATCACCGTGAAGGACCGCATCGTGGGCTCCGGCTCGCTGTTCGGGTCCGGCGGCGCGGTAAACATCCCGGCGGTTCGCGACGCCATTCTCGCGAACGGCAACGTCCTCGACCCGACGGTGACGATCACCGGCATCACGATCTTCACCAACGGCCTGACCACCCGGACCCGCGGCGCGGAGTTCGTCCTCACGACCTCGACCGACTTCGGCGATATGGGTTCGGTCCAGTGGTCGCTGATCGCCAACTACAACGAGACCGAGGTCACCAAGATCAAGGCGCCGCCGGCTCAGCTGACCGGCGCGTCCCTGTTCGACCTCACCGCGATCGCCAACCTCGAGACCGCATCGCCGAAGTATCGTCTCGTCGCCGGCGGGCTCTGGACCTGGGACCGCCTGTCCGTGAACCTGAAGCAGTCGCTCTACGGCCCGTCCTCGGGCTATTCGAGCCGCACGGGCTGCCCACTGGTCACGCCGGTCCTGCCGACCTGCTACAAGACCAAGATCAAGGCGGCCGTGATCACGGACCTCGAGGTCAGCTACAAGGTGATCGACGCGGTTAAGCTCACGATGGGCGCGAACAACCTGTTCAACGTCTATCCGGACCGCGTCAACGCCTTCCTGCGGGATGAGTACTTCCGCAACAACTCGAACGCCTATGTGACTCAATACCCGACGTTCTCGCCGTTCGGCATCAACGGCGGCTACTACTACGGCAAGGTGACGGTGACCTTCTAAGCCGGACTGATCGGAGAAGGCCGCCGGGTCCACCTCGGCGGCCTTTTTCGTGGGCCGGGGTCGGCGCAAAGAAAAAGCCGCGCCCTTATGAGGCGCGGCGAGTTCAGGGAGGAAACGCCCCGAAGGGCAAGGCCATCGTGGCCCGCCCCGCGCGGCGTTGGAACGGTCTAGCTGTTCGAAACGGCGGTTCGGTGACAGGCGCCGCGGAAAGAAGCGCGCTGCCCGCGAAACAGGCGCCGACCTAGAGGCGAAGGTCGGAGTCGTCCTTCGGGAGCATCGCCTTCACGTCGAACACGACGGCGTCTGGACGCCCGAAGGCGCGGATCCGCGCCGCCCCCAACTCGACGAACTGGCGGTGCGGCACCGCCACGACGATTCCGTCGTAGGCGCCCTGGGCCGGCTCGGCCAACAGGTCGAGGCCGTATTCGCGGCGCGCCTCGCCGGCCTCGATCCAGGGATCGCAGATATCGACCGCCACACCGTAGTCCGCCAGCTCGCGGACGATGTCGATCACCCGCGTGTTGCGCAGGTCCGGCGTATTCTCCTTGAACGCCAGGCCCAGGACCAGGACCCGGGCGCCCTTCACGGTCACGCCGCGGCGGATGATCTCCTTGACCAGCTCGCGGGCCACGTACCCGCCCATGCCGTCGTTGATCCGGCGCCCTGCCAGGATCACCTCGGGCCGATAGCCGACGCTCTCGGCCTTGTGCGTCAGGTAGTAGGGATCGACCCCGATGCAGTGCCCCCCGACAAGGCCCGGGCGGAAATTCAGGAAGTTCCACTTGGTCGCTGCCGCCGCCAACACCTCCTGGGTGTCCACACCCAGGCGGTGGAAGATGAGGGCGAACTCGTTGACCAGGGCGATGTTGAGATCGCGCTGGGTATTCTCGATCACCTTCGCCGCCTCCGCCACGCGGATCGAGCTGGCCCGATGGGTCCCGGCCCTCACCACGGATGCGTAGAGGTCGTCGACGAAGTCGGCCGCCGCCGGCGTCGAGCCCGCGGTCACCTTCACGATATCGGCCAGGCGGTGGTGCGGATCGCCGGGGTTCGCCCGCTCGGGGCTGTAGCCGGCGAAGAAGTCGCGGTTGAACGCCAGGCCCGAGATCTGGGCCACCAGCGGAACGCAATCCTCTTCCGTCGCGCCGGGGTAGACCGTCGATTCGTAGATCACCACGCCGCCCTTGCGGATGGCGCCTCCGACCGTCCGGCTCGCCGAGATGAGGGCCGACAGGTCCGGGCGCTTGTGCTCGTCGATCGGCGTCGGCACGGTGACGATGAAGACGTTGCAGCCGTCGAGCGCCGCGGCGTCCGAGCTGAACGTCAGGCGCACAGCCGCCTTCAGAGCTTCGGGCGACACCTCCAGCGTGCGGTCTTCGCCGCGCGACAGTTCGGCGATTCGCGCCGCCCCGATGTCGAAGCCGACGACGTCGTGCTCGGCGGCGAAGGCCACCGCCAGCGGCAAGCCGACATAGCCCAGGCCGATCACCGCGATCTTGGCCGGGCTCTGCGTGAAGGGGTTCTGCACCATGGCGCGGCTGACTAGCACGGTTCGGCCGCGAACCGCGTCAGTTCGCGGATCGCCAGATAGAGGTGATAGAGCGACGTGGCCGGCGAGGGCTCCTCGACGAAGCCGCCATCGGCGCGCATCCGCTCGCGCCAGACCCCGGGCGCAGGGGTGTCCAGATAGGCCGCCATCCCGTTGGCGCCCTGCAGGGCGGCGGCCGTGTCGCCCAGCGCCAGCGCGGCCTTCAGGTGCTCGGTCTGAGGCCAGAGACGCGCGGCGGCGTCGCGCACCGCCAGGTCGTCGGTCAGGGCGTCCACCGCCACGTTCCGCGCGGGATCGAAGCCGCGGCGTCCGACGGCGAACAAGCGTCGGGCGGTCGCCTCCGCCGCCGGGTCGCCCCGCGCCCTGCCCCATCGGACCAACAGCCATGCCCACTCGAACTGATGGCCCGGCTCGATCAGCCCCGCCGGCCCCGCCAACGGTCGCCAGGCCTCGTCGAAGAACTCGCTCAGCGCCCCGGTCGCCGGGTCGATGAACCGGTCGAGCGCCAGGGCCACCAACTCGTCCGCCAGGGCGCCCCAACCGGCGTCCTGGGAGGTCTCCTCCCAGGCCAGGGCGGCCTCCAGCAGGTGCATCTGGGCATTGGCCTGGAACGGGCGCGCCCCGGCCTCGCGGAAGCCGCCGGGCCCGTGCCGGAAGGCCTCCAGGCGCGCGCGCAGCGCCGTCGCCGCCTCCGCATCGCCCAGGGCCGCGAGCGCCAGCAGCACGAACGCGTGCTCGTAGAGGTAGGCCTGGGCGTCGATCGAGGCGCCGGTTGGGTCCAGGATCGCCACGAACAGCCCGTCGCCGCGCAGGGCGCGCCGCGTTAGCTCGTCCAGGCCGCGCCGAGCAACCGCCGCCCAGGGCCCGAGACCCTCCGCGGCGGCCGAAGCGAAGACGAAGGCCTGACGCGCCTGGACGCGGGTGCGGTAGCGCGGATCGTGCGGCGCGCCGGCCCAGGTCAGGGCTTCTCGGAAGGCGCCCGTGCGAGGATCGACGCCGACGCCCGCCCAGAGCGGCAAAGCGGCCTTGCTCAGCCAGGCGTCGTACCACGCGGAGGCGGCGCGCAGGTCGGCGAAGCCATCGTGCGGCGGGCGGTTTTCGCGGGCGGGCGGCAGCGGGCGTCTCCATCGCGGCCCGACGGACCACGCGCCTCCCCTATCGCCTTCCCGGCCAATCGCAAGCGCCTTGCGAAGCTCACAACGGGTAAGACGATGGGCGCGCGTCCGGCGACGCGCCGAAGGCCCAATTGCCCTTGGCCGCCGCTGAGGCTAAAACCCATTAAGTATAGGGGCTGAGTACGTTTTTCGTGCGGTGGATCCGGTGGGATCCTTAGGCGAGCAGCGCGCGCAGGCCAAGGCCGATGCAGGTCCAGAGCGCCAGCGACGCACCCGCGCCGATGGCAAGGCCCATCCCGACCGGAAGGCGGCGGGCCGTCTGGACCTCTGAAACCCGACTGACCAGTTCGACGGAAACGTCGGACGGCATGCTTCTGACCTCGATACCGCCCACTTCTCGGGCTGTGTCACATTAAATACCCACGACGGTGAATAGTTCGTTTGGGAAGAAGGCTAACAAGACGCCAACATGGGTCCTGGGGAGGTCCCCCGTGCTGGCTTGGGCAAGACTGGGGTGTGGCTTCGGATGACAGACGTCGTCGCCAGGACTGTTGGCGCTGCTTCGCCCGCTGAAGAGTCGGCGGTTCGCGCCCTGCTGACCCCCGAGGCCGTCGATGTCGCCCACAGCTTCGGCAAGCGCGCCGTCGACATCGCCGGCGCCCTGGCCGCGCTGCTGCTCTTCCTGCCGCTGCTCCTATGCGTGGCGCTGGCCGTCCGGCTGGAGTCGGGCGGGCCCGTGATCTTCAAGCAGCGCCGCACCGGCTATGACGGCCGCATCTTCACGATCTACAAATTCCGCACCATGACCGTGGCCGAAGACTGCGGAAATGTGCGGCAGGCCACCCGAGGCGACGCCCGGGTCACCGCGATCGGCGCAGTGCTGCGCAAGCTCAGCCTGGATGAACTGCCCCAGTTCCTGAACGTCCTGAAGGGTGACATGTCGCTGGTCGGCCCGCGGCCGCATGCGCTGGCGCACGACGACTACTACGGCCGCCAGATTCCAAGCTACGCCGACCGCTTTCGCGCCAAGCCCGGCCTCACCGGTCTCGCCCAGGTGAACGGCCTGAGGGGCGAGATCCAGGACCTGCGCTGCATGCGCGACCGCGTCGCCGCGGACAACCTCTACATCGACAGCTGGTCGCTGGGCCTCGACATCGCGATCCTCGCCAAGACGGCGATGATCATATTCCGCGATCCCCAGGCCTATTGAGGCGCTCTTCGGGCGGCCGGTGACGATTTATCAACCCTGACTGCAACCGAACGGCCGCCTTCTCCGAATATAGTCAAGATTGCGCAGGTCTCGGGACGGGACCCGTGGCGCGGCTCTTGCTGCGGACCCTGCACAATCGACGGGGCGGTCGGGGAAAATGTCCGGTTTTGAGACGCGGTTTCGAGCAGACGACGACGCGGATCAGATTCGCGCGGCCTTCTACGGCTTCGTGGGCGCTCACGCGGCCGACGTCGATGGGGACGCCCACATCTCCACGGAGATCGACACCCACGGCCCCCAGCTCCGCGTACGGCTGTGGAGCGCCGAGGCGATGGACGCCTTCCTCCGCGATCTCTACGCCGTAGCGCGGCCCGACCGAAGGGCGTGCTATGAATAACATGGCCGGGTTCCGCGCTCACGCCGACGGCGCCAACTGGACGCCGGCCCCCGGGCAGAGGCCGCCGGTGAGCACGGCGCCCGACGCGGGTCCGGGCAAGGCGGCCGCCTGCGCCACGAGCCGCCGCAAACGCGCCTTCGACATCGTCATGTCGTTCGGCGCCCTCCTTGTCTTCCTGCCCCTCCTGCTGGCGATCGCGGGCCTGGTGCGCCTGGAAAGCCGGGGTCCTGCTCTCTTCCGCCAGCGCCGCACCGGGCTGAACGGCCGGATCTTCACCGTCTTCAAGTTCCGCACCATGACGGTCGCCGAGGATGGCGAGACGGTTCGCCAGGCGACCCGCGACGACGCGCGGGTCACGGCCGTGGGCGCCATCCTGCGCAAGCTCAGCCTCGACGAATTGCCCCAGCTCCTGAACGTCCTGCGGGGCGACATGTCGCTGATCGGTCCGCGGCCGCACGCCGTGGCCCATGACGAAGCCTGGAGCAAGGTCGTGGCGGGGTATGATCGCCGGTTCCGGGCGCGGCCCGGCCTCACCGGCTACGCCGCCGTCTGCGGCTTCCGCGGCGAGGTGAAGGAGCTGCAGGCGATCGTCGACCGGGTCGAATCCGATAACGAATACATCGACACCTGGAGCTTCGGCCTCGACATGAAGATCGTCTGGCGCACCCTGCCGCTGATCTTCAGCGACAGCCGCGCGTACTGACCGCCGTTCCGCGGGTTAACGGATCGCTCAGCCGCGCCGCTTAGGGTCCCCACCGACAGGTTTGGGGATGCCAGTATGGCGGACGATACAGGCGCCTTTCGCGCCATCCAGCATGACGGCGCGACGCCGCAGCCTCATCGCCGCGGCCCGCTGCGGCCCGAGCGGCTGCAGCCCGTGCGCTCGCGTGTGTCCGGGGCGGGCATCGCCCGCCTCTTCCAGGCGGGGGACGCGGCCGCCCTGATGGCGGCCTCCTTCGCCGCGGGCCTTCTGATCGATCTGCCCAAGGTGATGTGGATCGGCGCGCCCCTGCTGGCGGTGCTGCTGCTGGTCGCCACCGGCGCCTACGCCATGAATTCCCGCGAGCGCTCGCGCCGCAGGTTCGGCCGCCTTCTGATCGCGGCGGCGGCGGCCGGCGGCGGTGCGGGCACGGCCTGCGGCCTCCTGGACCCCGCGTTCCCCGCCATCGGTTGCGCCGCCTGGGTCGCCGCCGCCGCCTCGGCGCTGGTCCTGTCGCACCTGCTGTGGGGCGCCATCCTGAAGGATCTGCGCAAGCGCGGCCTGCTCACGCCCAACCTCATCATCGTGGGCGGCACCGCCTCGGCCCAGCGGCTGATCAAGCGCGCCCTGAAGACCCGCGACGTGAACATCCTGGGCGTCTTCGACGATCGCCGCGACCGCGTGGGGCCCAAGGTTTGCGGCGTGCCGGTGCTGGGCAAGACCGCCGACCTTATCGACCACCGCATCCTGCCCTACGTGGACCGGATCGTCGTAACCGTGCCGCCCAAGGCCAGCGCCCGGATCGCGCAACTCCTCGAACGGCTCGCGCCGATCCCCAATCCGATCTTCCTGCTGCTGGACGACACGGACGATGAGACCGAGACGCAGGCCATCGGCCGCATCGCCGACTTCGACCTCATGCACGTCTCCGGCGCGGCCGAGCGGTCGGGCTATCTCCTGGCCAAGCGCGCCCTGGACCTGACCCTGTCGATCCTGGCGTTGATCGCGCTGGCGCCCCTGATGACCGCCGTCGCAATCGCTATCCGCCTGGACAGCCCCGGCCCGGTCTTCTTCCGCCAGCGCCGCCACGGCTACATGAACGAGGAGATCGTGGTCTGGAAGTTCCGCTCGATGCGCGTGGAGGCTTCGGACCACAAGGCGGCGCGCCAGGTCTCGGCCGACGACGACCGCGTCACCAAGGTCGGCCGCTTCATCCGCAAGACCAGCCTCGACGAACTGCCGCAGATCTTCAACATCATCACCGGCGAGATGTCGGTCGTTGGTCCCCGGCCTCACGCCATCGGCATGCTGAGCGGCGGCGCCGAAGCCTCCAAGCTGGTCGAGACCTACGCCCACCGCCACCGCATCAAGCCCGGCCTGACCGGCTGGGCCGCGGTCAATGGCTCTCGGGGCCCGGTGGATACGGCCGAAGACGTCCGCCGCCGCGTCGCCCTGGACCTCGAATACGTCGAGCGCCGCTCGTTCTGGCTCGACATCGCCATCATCCTGCGCACCGCCCCCTGCCTCCTGGGCGACAGCGGCGCGGTGCGATAGGGGGCGACTAGCGCTTGTTCGGAGGGAACGTGAACCCGAACGGCTTCAGGACCAGCAGGATGTATATCAGGACGCCCAGAACGATCAGGAACGACACCAGCCCCTGCCCCTCGTTGCCGAACCAGTTGGCGACGGCGCAGCCGACGGCGGGCGGTAGGTAGTGGAGGATCGTGTCCTGGGGTTCACCAGGTTGCACCGACCTGTGCAGAAACAGCACGACCAGTCCGCCGAAGATGGCGACGGTGATCCAATCGTAGACGGTTTCCACGTTCTGCTCCCCCAACCTATCCGCGTTTCCTAGCAGGATAACGCCCGTGTGCAATCGCACGCGACGGTGCGACACCCAGCACCTCCCGATGTGGAGGCTCGAAACAGATTAGCAATTTCCATGCCTCGCACACCGTGCGCTCGGTTGATAACGCCGACCGGCGCAAGGTATCCAATCAACGATGTATGCGCTTGGGATTTGCGGCGGACCGGTCAGGCGGTGCGCTCATGATCGGCCGACGCAAATCTAGGAAGAGCTCTTGACCTCCAGGCCAGTGAACGATGCCGAGGCGAGTGCGGCGGCGACCTTCGCGCACCGGCTGGAGACCTTCGGCGACGCGATCGCGGTCGTTACGGAGGACGGGGAGTCCGTAAGCTACGCGGAGCTCGCGCGAAGAGCGGACGACTTTTCGGCTTCGCTCGGGACGGATCGCCGCCTGGTTCTGGTCGAGGCTGCAAATCAGCTGCCGCCTCTCGTGGCCTATCTTGGCGCGCTGCGTGGGGGGCACGCCGTCATACTCGCCGCGGCGCGGGGCAATACCGATGCTCTGCGGGAAACGTTCAATCCTGACGCACGCTTTGCGTGGGATGGCGGCGAGTGGTTGCTCCAAACCCAGGCCCCCACAGGACACCTCTTGCACCCCGATCTCGCGGTGCTGCTGTCCACCTCGGGCACCACGGGGGCCACGAAGCTCGTGCGTCTTGCCGGCTCCGCCGTCGAGGCCAACGCGGCCTCAATCGTCGAGTACCTGGGGATCACCTCGGCAGACCGCGCCATAACCTCGCTTCCATTCCACTACAGCTACGGTCTGTCGGTGGTGAACTCCCACCTTTCCGTAGGGGCCACACTGCTCCTTACCGAGCGGTCGGTTGTCGACGTGGATTTCTGGAGGTTCTTCGAAGCGCGTCAGGGGACCTCGCTGGCCGGCGTGCCCTACACCTACGAGTTGCTGGAACGCTCGGGCTTCCTGGACAGCGCCCCGCCGTCGCTCCGCACGATGACTCAGGCCGGCGGCCGCCTTCCACCGGAGACGGTGACGCGGTTCGGACGCTGGGCGGAGGAGCGCGGAATCCGATTCTTCGTGATGTACGGCCAGACCGAGGCGACCGCACGGATGGCCTACCTGCGTCCAGATGAAGTGCTGAGCCGCGCCGGCGACATCGGCAGGGCCATTCCGGGCGGTGAGTTCCGGCTGATCGACGCAGACGGGGAGACGGTAGAGACGCCCGACACGGTGGGCGAACTCGTCTATCGCGGGCCGAATGTGATGATGGGCTACGCGACGCGGCCCGAGGATCTCGCGCGCGGCGCCGAACTCACGGAGCTCCATACGGGGGACCTAGCCCGCCGCGACAAGGATGGTGTGTACCGCATTGTCGGGCGCAAGAGCCGGTTCGCCAAGATCTACGGCCTTAGGGTCAGTCTCGACGACGTCGAGGCTCAACTCGGACGTCTCGGCCATCGCGGCGTGGTCGTCAGCGACGATGTAGCCATCTACGTGGCGCTCCTGAACGGGGGCGACGCTGACCGGGTCGGCGAGCAACTGAGCGCCACCTACAAGCTGCCCCCCAATGCGTTCCGGGTCGAAATCTGGAACGAGTTGCCGACGCTGCCATCCGGAAAGATCGACTACCAGTCGATCCTGCGGGAATCCCGGGCGCGAGCGAGCGCCGCCGCCAGCGGCGCCGCGCCGGATGGTCGCCACGCGATCGAAGCTGCGTTCGCTCAGGCGTTTCCACGCGTGACGGTCGGGTCCGACGACACCTTTGTCGGGCTCGGCGGCGATTCCCTGAACTATGTGAATCTATCCCTCGCTATCGAGGGCGCGCTCGGCTTCCTCCCCGACGAGTGGGAGACGCTTTCGATCGGTCGCCTCTGCGCCATGAAGCCTCGCGGAACGCCGCTGCGGTGGTGGAGCCTGCGGACCATCGAGACGGAAGTCGTCATCCGGATGCTGGCCATCCTGGCGGTCGTCGTGAACCACGCCTCGGCATTCGTTGTCGGAGGCGGCGCTGAGGTCCTCATGATTCTCGCGGGGTACAACCTCGGTCGCTACCAGAAAGCCAGGCTCGCCCAGGGCAAGGGATTCAGCGTCGCGCTCGCGTTTGCGCAACGCATTCTGCTTCCCTACTACGCGATCCTGGTCGCCTATCTAATCGCGAAGCGCTCGTTCGACCTGCCGTCGCTGCTTCTCGTCAGCAATTTCTCCGGGCGCTTCGGGTCGCTGATCGAGCCGTTCTGGTTCATCGAGGCGATCTTCCAGGCGTTCGTTGTCGTGGCGCTCTTGAGCCTGTTCAAACCCGTGCAGCGTACGATCGCCTACGATCCCTGGCGCTTCGGGCTGATCTGCCTCGTCGCGGCGTTCTGCCTGAAATGCCTCGCGACCAATCTCCTCGATCACGCCCACCTGGAAAACAGGACGCCGGACGCCACGCTGTACCTGATCGCGCTGGGCTGGTGCTTCAATGAGGCGAACACGCAGAGCCGGCGATTGATCCTCACCGCCGCGATGGCGGGCCTTGTGGTGCTGCAGGTGGTCGGTATACCCGGCTTCTTCGACGCCTACCCGCCGCCCACCAGCTACTCCCATGCGGCCTGGCTGGCGCTCTGCGCCGCCGGGCTGTTGTGGGTGCGCCGCCTCCTCCTGCCGAACCTCGTCCATCGCATCGTCGGCGATATCGCGGCTGCCAGCTTCTACATCTATCTGACGCACGTGGTTGTCCTCTGGCTGATCTACTGGCGTTTGGGCTTCCAGGACCTCTTCACGAACCTGGCCGCCTCGGTGGCGCTCGGCCTCGTGGCCTGGTGGGTCGCCAGTCGCGCGGAAGAGCTGAGGGGCCCCAAGGCCCTTCGGCCCGCGCTGTAGGCGCGGCGGGCATGGCGCAGCCTCATCGAGGCCCCGGCCGCGTCGCAGCGCGCCGCACGGCCGTCGCCCTTCTGGCGTTGCTGACGGGCTGTGGCTCGCTCGGCGGCGAGGCCGGCTCCGCCTACGCTCGAGCCGGCGCCCTCGTACGCCTGCCGGATGGACGTCAGCTCAACCTTCGCTGTAGCGGCTCAGGCAGTCCGACCATCCTGCTCGAATCCGGGTTCGGAGCCAGTTCCTCGGCCTGGTACAAGGTCCAGCCAGCGCTGGCGCGGACCACGCGGGTCTGCGCCTATGATCGGGCGGGCTCGGGCTTCAGCGATCCGGGCCCTCTGCCCCGCGATGGCGGAGCCATAGCCCGGGATCTGGAGCAGGCGCTGGCGGCCGCACGAATCAAGGGGCCGTTCGTGATCGTCGGCCACTCCGCCGGCGGTCTCTATGCCCGGGTGTTCGCCGCCCGCCAACCGCGCGACGTGGTCGGCCTGGTGCTGCTCGACACCACCGTGGAGCGCCGGGCGCCCCGGCCCGTCGGCGATGGCCTGGATGGAATTCGGCGGCGTGTTCAACGGTGTCTGGCGGTGTCGGAGCTTCAACCCCAGCCCGCCGACTCGGACCCGCAATGGAGTGGCTGCCTACCCGCCAAGGGCGATGCCCACGCCCGCGAGGTGGCCCGGCGGCCCGACACCTGGCGAAACCAGCTCTCGGAGCTGGACAGTATCTTCGGACGCACCTCGGACCAGGTTTTCCGGGCCGCGGGCGTGCTGCGGGACATCCCGCTCTATGTGGTCACGGCCTCGGACACCGCCGCGGCCGCACCATCCTATGGCTTCGACAAGCCGCAATCCGTGCTTGTCCTGCAGCATCAGGCGATCGCCCGCGCAGCCGATGCGGGCTCGCAGCAGACGGTGCTCTCGTCCCACATGATCATGTTCGACCGGCCCGATGTCGTCGTATCGGCCGTCGAGGAAATGGTTCGCGCGAGCCGCGCCGGCCGGGCGCCACAGCCTCTCCCGCCCGCGGAGACGGACCTGCCCTCGACCGACGAGCTCTTCGGTCCGCCGGGCGCGCCGATCGATCCGCTTCGGCCGCCGGGCGGCCTTTGAGCCGGAGTTGCTAGTCCAGCCTGGCGAGCTGTTTCAGCCGGCGGGCTTCGCGCGCCGTCATGCACTTGGGCGCGGTCCAGCGCTCGCCCTTGGCTGCGGCTGCATCGGCCTTCACGAACTCGGTCTTGCCGAACTCGCGGGCGAACGCCCGGCGGGTCATCGCCGAGTTGTCGCAGATGTAGACGGTCCGCCCGGCCTCGGCCGAGCCGCTGGTGGCTTTCGAATTTTCGCTGGAGATGGCCGGTCCGGCCGCCAGGGCCGACAGGATGGCCGCGCAGATCATGGTCCGCATCGATGTTCCTCCTAAAGGCGGCTGAACGCCGCTCTTGGAGGCAAACCCTACTCCTTAACAGCAATATGCGAAAGTTTTACGACGAGCCCGCGACAATTCGCGCTCAGGTGCAGAAGCGTCGATGTCATCGACTCCTTGCCGACGCTTCATCGAACTGTCGCCGCGGCGCCAGATACTTGCCGGATTGCTGATGGAGGACGACGCCAGGAACGCCTGCGGATCGTCTACGCGGGAGGAGAGCCGCTGCATGCGGTACGGCGTTGTCCGAGCGTCACCGGAACTTCCGCCCCCGAGCGTGCAGCGACGGCTGGTCGAAGCGATCGGCTGCGATGTCGTGCTCGAAGAGGGGTCAACGGCAAGTCCTCCTCGCCGCAACCTGATGAATGTCTTGATGGGCCTGAAGCGGGGCGACGAAGTTCTCGTCCATGGCCTGGAAGCCCTCGACGCCACCACGGGCGAGCTCGCCAAGCTGCTCCGGCGATTCTTCGAGGTGGGCGTGACACTGCGCATCGTCGGCGGATCCCGGGCCGAGGTCCTGGCGCCGGATGGCGCGATCCCCCGGGTCCTGGCCCTGCTGGCCGACCATGAGATGCGCCGCCCGGCCCGCGAAGCCGGCCGCCGGCGGCGCGGGCCCGCGGACGCCGGCCCGCTGACGCAGCACCAGCTCAAGTTCGCCCGCGACATGCACCGGCGGGGCCATTCGATGCGGGCCATCGGCCTGCTCTTCCGCCTGACCCCGAACGAGGTGGCGCGCCTGCTACGCAGCCAGCACGCAGTTACGCCGGACCTCGACGCCGAGGCCTGAGCCGGCGGGCGGAAGCCGGAAAGGCCGGTCGAGACGGAAGGTCACGACCGGCCAGGAAGCCCGAACTCAGGATATGGAAGCTGAGCGCATCCGGCGGCCCGCGGGCGGGCCGGCCGGAATCCTCTCTAGAGCCGCGCGCTCAGGCTGATCGAGAAGCTGCGGCCGAGGTCGTAGTTGTTCAGCTTGATCTCGTCGCCGCCGCGCTTCTGGAATTCGTCGAACTTCTCGCCCAGCAGGTTGCGGGCCTCGAAGCCGGCGGTGAACTCCTGCCCCCACACCGCGAACTTCTGGCGGAACGTGAAGTCGAGCAGGATGCCCGGATCCTGTTCGAAGTCGGGCGCCCCGGCCTGACCGCGCGCGGTGGTCCGCTTGCTGGCGTAGTTGACCAGGAAGGTCGCTTGCGTCGCGCCATCCAGGCTCTCGAAGCCGAACTGGGCGTTCGCCAGGTGCTTCGACTGGCCCTGGAGACGGCTACCGTCCAGGATGAAGTTCAGCGCGGGCGCAGGCTGGCCCAGGTTGGTCCGCGGATAGACCACGTCGCCGGCGCCGACCTTCACCTCCGATTTGGTGAAAGTGTAGTTCGCCGCCACGAGCCAACGCACGCCATCCATCCACGCGTTGCCGGTCTCGAACTCGAAGTACTTCTTGAACTCGGCCTCGGCGCCGTACACGACCGCCTTGGGCGCGTTCAGGAAGCTCTGCTGCAGGCCGGAGCCCGACTCGTTCACGACCGACTCGATCGGCTTGTCGATGTCCTTGTAGAACAGGCCGAATGTGGCGAACTGCCCCCGGTCGAAGTAGCGCTCGTACCGGGCGTCGAGGTTGATGATTTCGCTGTCGAACAGGAATGGGTTGCCGATGAAGGTGCGGTCCGATTCCGGGTCCAGGTAGAGCTGCGGGGCCTGTTCGCGGAACTGCGGGCGAGCGATCGTCTTCGACGCGCCGAAGCGCAGCTGCTGATCCTCGCCGAAGTTCCAGGTCACCGTGCCGGCGGGCAGCAGGTAGTCGTTCTTCAGCGTGCGGCCCTCAAGGGGCGTCGGCGAGAACAGGTCGATGGCGCGGACGTCCTGCTTGCCGCTCTCGAAGCGCGCGCCCACCGTGGCGCGGACCGCCGGGAAGATCTCGCCTTCGGCCTGCAGATAAACGCCGTGGGTGATCAGGCTGGCCGTGTAGGCCGCCGCGCCGTCCGAACCGGTGACCTCCCGCAGAATCAGCCCGTTCGGCCCGATGTTGTAGTCCGAGTAGAGGAAATCGACCCGCTGACGCTGGAAGTTCAGGTCCGGGGTCGTGTTCATCGTAAAGCGAAACACCCGCGAGTCGGAGATCCGCTCGTTGTCCGACCACGCATAGCCACCCGTCAGGGTCAGGTCGGCGATGTAGGGATTGTCCCAGCGATAGGCGAAGTCCACGCCGGCGCCCGAGGTCTTGTCCTCGAGTTCGCTGAAGCGGATGAAGTTGGCGTCGAGCTGCGGATTGTGCAGGTACTCGCCGTTCACCCGCCGATAGCGGATCTGCCGCTCGTAAGGCACGTCCCGCTCCGTGCGGGCGTAGGAGCCGCGCCAGGAGACGGTCAGGTTGTCGCCGATCTCGTGCTCGCCGGTGAGCTGGGTGTCGATGAGCTCGCGCTGGTACCAGGCGGTGTAGTCGTCGCGGATGAAGTTGCTGGCGCGGGCGCTCTCGCCGGCGACCGAGCGGGCTTCCTTGGTGACGTTGCGGACGTAGAGGTTCGTCCACTTGAAGGTGTGATTGTCCAGCTCGAGCGCCACCTGGGTAAGCGCGTTCAGAACGATGTCGTTCTGGGTCGAATCCGACGCCAGATCCTCCTGCACGGAGAGGCCGTCCAGGTTCACGACGCCCTCCTGCTGGATGGCGTTGCGGGTCGACCAGCTGTTGTCGTAACCGCCGATGGCCACCACGCCGATGCGGCCCCAGTCGAGGTTCCAGGAGGTGCCCGCGGCAAGGTCGAGACTGCCGTTGATCGGAATGTCGTTCGTGGACTGCAGCAGATTGATGTTGGCGTTCTGGAAGCTGCGGCCCATGGCCGTCAGCTGGTCGGAGGAGAAGTTGGTCGCGTCGATGCGCTTGCCCGTCTCGATCCCGCGGCGGATCAGCAGCGGAAGCTCCCGGGTGCCATCGTCCACGCCGAAGGAATCGCTGTCGCCGCCGCCGTCGTAGGTCAGGCCGCGCTTCAGCGAGGTTTCGTCGTTCACGCCCAGGCTGACGCCCATGGAAATGAACGGACGATCCGGCACGCCGATGGTCTTAAGGTCGATGAGGCCGCCCCCGAACTCGCCGGGATAGTTCACGGAATAGGTCTTCTGGACGGTCACGCCGGCCAGGACGTTCGAAGGGAACAGGTCCAGCGGGACGACGCGCTGCAGCGGCTCCGGGCTGGGCAGCGGCGAGCCGTTCAGCAACGCGGACGAGTAGCGTTCGCCCAGGCCACGAACATAGACGAACCGGCCGCTGACGACGCTGAGGCCGGCCAAGCGGGTCAGCGCCTGGGCCGCGGTGTCGTCGCCCTGGCGGACCAGATCTTCCGCGGTGACGATCGAAGCCACCTCCGAGGTCTCGCGCATGACCTCCGGGATGAACTTGCCGCGCACGAGCACTTCGTCGACCTCGGTCTCCGCGGCGGGCGGAGCGCTGGGTCGTGCGGCCTGGGCCCAGGCGAGGCCTGGCGCGGTAAGGGCCGTGGCGCCCAGGAGCAGCCCGGTGACCGGGCGGGTAAGCTTCATCATGTCAGGTGGCCTTCAGGAGTTCGACGGACGCGAAGGGGGCGGGGCCGATGCCCCGCCCTGCCGGCTCAGCAGCTGCTTCCGGTGGCCAGGCCGCAGGTCCAGCCGCTCCACCAGGTGTCGTTCGCGTCCCGAACGGCGCCGATGTAGGTCACGGTGTCGAAGAACGAGTAGATCGTCTTCGGATCCGTCGCGACGCGGCCCGTCTCGTTGGAGCCGTTGACGAACCCGCTGAGCGTGGAGGTGTGCGTCGACGAGTTGTTGGTCCCGGCGTTGAACAGGGCCGCCGCGCCGGCAGCGTCGACGCCGCTGTCGTTGCGGAAGGCGGCCGAGCAGGCCAGCACCACCGAGTCCCAGCGCGGAGCGGCGGCGACCGTGGAGGTGTCGTCGACGTCGAGGCAGGCCGTGGCGGTGTTCGCCGAGGTGTGGATGCCGTTGATGAAGCGGCCCCCGGTGCCGGTGTTCAGCACTTGGATGTCGCCGGCGCCGGTGCGGCCAGAGCCGATGGCGGTGTAGTTGGCGATCTTGGGCTGGGAATTCAGCGAGGCCTGCACGCCCGCCGAGCTCTGTTCGAACACGCGGTCGCCGCCGTTCGCACGCTGGCGCAGGATGGCGAACTGGATGCCGCCGCGCCAGCCTTCGTCGGTGTCCAGGCTGTCGTCGTCGGCGCCCGTGATCACCACGTGCTTCAGGTTGACCGTGCCCCCGAAGAACTCAATGCCATCGTCCGAGCTGTTGTGGACCTGGATGTGGTCGATCGTGGTGCCGGAGCCGACGCCCAGCAGCGTCAGGCCGTTCAGCTCACGGTTCGGTTGGATCTCGAAGCCGGGGTAGCGGATCTGGATGTAGCGCAGCCGGCCCGAGTTGTCGGCTGGGCTGTTGCCGCCGTAGAGCGACACGCCGCCCTCGAAGGTGGCCACGCAGTTGATGTTCGGCGGGGTCGTGCCGGCCGGGCAGCTGGCGATCGGCGCGCGGCCGGCGATCACGATGCCGCCCCACTGGCCGATCAGGTCGGCGCCCGAGTTGCCGTCGACGTTCGAACGGCTGGTGAAGACGATCGGATTGGTGGCGGTGCCTTCGGCGAAGATCTGGTTGCCGCGCTGCACGTTGATGTAGTCGAGGCCGCCCGAGCCGTAGAGGCGGACGCCCGCCTCGATGGTCAGCACCGCCTGAGTGGTGCCCGCGGTCGGGTTGTTCGGGTCGGCGCCCCGGTCGTCGCCCACGTCCACCCGTCCGCTGATCGCGTAGATCGTGCCAGCGCGCAGCGGGACCAGCAGGGCGCCAGTGATCTTCTGCGGCAGCTGACAGGCGCGCAGCGTGCCGTTCGCGACCGTGCCGACGTTGGCGAAGCCGGCAGGGCAATCCGCCGCCGGCGTGCCCGGAGGCGGGTTGTTTCCGCCGTTGTTACCGGTGCCGCCGCCGTTGTTCGGCGGGAACGCGCCCTCGCCCGGCGAAGCGACGTTGTCGGCTCCGCCGCAGCCCGCCAGGGCGAGCGCGCCCAGCGAGCAGAGAAGGAGGGTCTTGAGCTTGGCGCCGGTCATTTTTCGATCTCCGCGAGACGCATGTGCTTGCACGCGGGGCTCCGATCGAAGCCATCCCCCGGAGCCTATCCCCCGCCTGCCCGGCCCGTTCTTAGGCGCCGGGCGTGACATCTCCCCGACACACTTGTGACAGGCTCATTGCAGCGCTGACGCCACCACGCCTTCGCTGTCATAGAACCGTGGCTGGACGGTCGCCGCGACATTGTGGTCTGGCCGCGTGACAGTCGGATGGGCTAGGTTGAAGGCTCGGTTCTGGGGGCTTGAGAATGGCAGGCACGAGTACGGCGCCCCTCGCGTTCGCTGCAGCGCTGGCCTTGGTTCTGGCCGCCTCCGCCGAGGCGTCGGCCCAGGTTCTCTCCATTGGAGACGATGGCGCGGTGACCACCTATTCCGGCCCGGCCGTCCACACCAGCGAGGGCGCCATGGCCATCGCGGCGCCGGAGCCCGCGCCGCTCGTCCGCGCCCCGCCAGAAGACGTCATCCGGCTGATTCAGGAATCCTCGGCGCGCCACGCCGTGCCCGCGACCATCGTCGAGGCGGTCGCCTGGCAGGAGTCGCGTTTCAATCATGCGGCGGTTTCGTCAAAAGGCGCGCGCGGTGTCATGCAACTGTTACCGACAACCGCTAGCGACCTCGGCGTGGACCCCTCGGACCTCAAAGGCAACATCGACGGTGGCGCGGCCTACCTCGCCCAGCAGCTCCGTCGCTTCGGCGACGTGAAGCTGGCGCTGGCCGCCTACAACGCCGGGCCGAAGGCGGTCGAACGCTACGGCGGCGTCCCGCCCTACGCCGAAACCCAATCCTATGTCCGCGCCATCATGGCGCGCCTGGCGGCCGTCTCGGCCCTGGGCGCCGGCGCTCAGTGAGGCCCATGAACAAGATCGCCCCGCTCGCTGCCCTGGCAGCCCTCGCCGCCGCCCCGGCCCACGCCCAGGTCCAGGGCGACCCCGCCGGCTCCTCACCGCTGCTGGCCGCGCTCAACTGGGTGCAGGGCACGCTGCTCGGCAATCTGGCGACCACCGCTGCGGTCATCGCGGTGGCCCTCATCGGCTACCTGATGCTCACCGGCCGCTTCGACTGGCGCCGCGGCATCGTCACGCTGGTGGGCATCTTCATCATCTTCGGCGCCGTGACCATCGTGGCCGGCATCCGCTCGCTCGCCGGGGGGATGTAGGCCATGAGCCGGCTCGCCTCCGATCCCGTCTTCGCGGCGCTCACCCGGCCCCAGATGATCGGCGGCGTGACCTATCCGTTCGCGGTCCTCAATCTGGTTGTCACGGCCGAGGCCTTCCTGATCACCCGCTCCTTCTGGGCGCTGCTGATCGCGGTCGGCCTTCACGCCATCGGCTATGTGGGCTCCCTGCGCGAGCCTCGGTTCTTCGATCTCTGGGTGACCAAGCTCTCGACGTGTCCGCGCGTGCGAAACCACAGCTTCTGGCGAGGGAATTCTTACCGGCCATGAGCGGAGCGTTCCTCACCACCAGCGCGGCCAAGGTGCTGGCGCCCCGGGAAGTGGCGGTGAGCTCGCGCCTGCCCTACCTGGGCCATGCCGACGAGGTCACCCTTCGCACGCGCGACGGGCTGCTGGTCCAGACCCTGCACCTAGCGGGTTTCCCCTTCGAGACCGCGCCCGACGAGGAGCTGAACTACCGCAAGGCCATCCGTGAGACGGTGCTGCGTGGCGCAGCTAGCTCGCGTCTGGCCGTCTATCATCACGTGGTCCGGCGACGGGTGACGCCCGCCTTCCCGCCTGCGCCGGAGGAGCCCTTCTGCGCCAACCTGGACGCCCACTGGCGCGAGCAGCTGGCGAGCCGCCGGCTCTATGTGAACGACATCTTCCTGACCCTGGTCATGCGGCCCACCCAGGGCGGCGCGGGCTTCCTCGAACGGCTGATGAAGGGCTCGCGAAACCGCGAGGTCGACAGCGCCCGGGACCTGCGCGACCTGCACGCCACCCGCGAGGCCTTCGCCGCGGCCCTGGCGCCCTACGGCGCGCGGACCCTCGGCCTCTATACCGCAGGCGGCGGCGCCCAGCGCTCCGAACCTGCCGAGTTCCTCAGCCTGATCCTGAACGGCGAGCTGCGGCCGGTGCTGGCGCCCACGGGCGATCTGTCGAACGCCATCGCCTCGCGCCGCCTCAGCTTCGGCCTCGACGCCATGGAATTCGGCGGCGGACCGGAGGGGCCGACCTTCGGCGCCATGGTCTCCCTGAAGGACTACCCCGCCCGCACGGCGCCCGGCCTGCTGGACGGGGTGCTTCGCCTGCCCATGGAGATGGTGCTCACCGAGAGCTTCGCCTTCGTCGACCGGCAGGTGGCCCTCGACCGCATGGGCCTGGCCCTGCGCCGTCTCAAGGCGGCGGAGGACGACGCCTTCAGCCTGCGCGGCGAGCTGGCCCAGGCCCGCGACGACGTGGGCGCCGGCCGCGCCGCCTATGGCGAGCACCACCTCACGATCCTCGCCAAGGCCGAGACGCTGGACGACCTGGATTCCGGCGTCGCCGATATCCAGTCCGCCCTGGCCGAGATGGGCGCGGTGGCGGTGCGCGAGGACGTGAATCTGGAGCCGGCCTTCTGGGCCCAGTTCCCCGCCAACTTCAAATACATCTCGCGCAAGGCGATGATATCGGCGGGCAATTTCGCCGGCCTCGCCAGCTTCCATAACCACCCCACCGGCCAGGCCGAGGGCAATCACTGGGGTCCGGCCATCGCGGTGCTCGAGACCACCGCCTTCGGCCCCTACCACTTCAACTTCCACAACGGCGACCTGGGCAACTTCACGGTCATTGGGCCGTCGGGTTCCGGCAAGACGGTGCTGCTCACCTTCCTGCTGGCCCAGGCCGAACGCCTGAAGCCGCGGATCGCCTATTTCGACAAGGACCGCGGCGCCGAGCCCTTCATCCGCGCTATCGGCGGCCGCTACGACGTGATCTCGCCCGGCGAGCCCACGGGTTTCAACCCGTTGGCCCTGCCCGACACTCCCAGCAACCGCGCCTTCCTGGCCGAATGGGTCGCCCAGCTGCTGACCGCCGAAGGCGAGACGCTGGACTCCGAAGACCGGGCCATGATCGCCGATGCGATCGACGCCAACTTCGCCCAGCCCCCCGGCCATCGCCGGCTGCGCTATCTGCGCGAGCTGTTCCGGGGCGCGCGCCGCCCGCACGCCGGCGACCTGGCCTCGCGCCTGTCGGCCTGGTGCGAGGGCGGGGACCACGCCTGGCTGTTCGACAACGCCGACGACCTGCTCGACATCGAGACCCGGATCCTGGGCTTCGACATGACCAAGGTGCTGGACGCGCCGACGATCCGCGTGCCGGCCATGATGTACCTGTTCCACCGGTTGGAGCAGCGGCTGGACGGCGACCCGGCCATGTTCATCGTCGACGAGGGCTGGAAAGTCCTGGACGACCCGGTGTTCATCCGCCGCATCAAGGACTGGGAAAAGACCATCCGCAAGCGCAACGGCCTCGTGGGCTTCTGCACCCAGTCGGCCTCCGACGCCTTGGACAGCCGCATCGCCTCGGCGATCATCGAGCAGGCCGCCACGCAGATCTTCTTCCCCAACGCCCGCGCCAAGGCGTCGGACTATGTCGACGGCTTCGGCCTGACCGAGCATGAGTTCGAGCTGGTGCGCAGCCTGCCCGACACCTCGCGCTGCTTCCTGATCAAACGCGGCGACCACAGCGTCGTGGCGCGGCTCGACCTAACCGGCCTCTCGGGCGAGCTCGCGGTCCTCGCCGGCACCGAGCGGGCCGTTCGCCGACTCGACGCTCTGCGCCAGCAGGTGGGCGACGAGCCCGCAGCCTGGCTGCCGGCCTTCATGGAAGAGCGCGACCGCAAGGGGCGGAGCGCGGCATGAGCGGCGCCTGCGCCACCCTGGTCGACGATGGCCTGATCCGCGGCGTTCTCGCCACGGTGGACTGCCAGACGCGCGTCTACGCCCAGAGCGGGTACGAGGCCCTGACCTCGGGCTCGCCGGTGTTCCAGACGGCGCTGACCGCCCTCCTGACCATCTATGTGGCGCTGGTGGGCTATCGCCTGATGTTCGCGCAAGGCTCGATGCGCCTGTCCGACGCGCCGGGCATCGCGCTGAAGATCGGCGCGATCCTGGCCCTGGTGACGAGCTGGTCCACCTTCCAGGCGCTGGTGTTCGATGTCGCCGACCGTGCGCCGGTCGAGATCGCCGCCCTGGTCTCCGCGCCCATGCAGGACGCCAGGTCCAGCCTGGCCGCCAGCCCCGTCGACGGCCTGCAGGCCGCCTACGCCGAGTTCAGCGAGACGGGCGCCGCCTATGGCAAGATCGCCGGCCCCAACGCCAAGGGATACTCCAGCCCGCAGGCCGCCGCCGCCGAGACGACCGCCGCGGCTTCGGGCGTCATCTTCCTGACCAGCGCCGGCGTGATCTCCGCCGCCACCCTGGCGATCGGCGTGCTGACCGCGGTCGGGCCGATCTTCATCGCCCTGGCGCTGATCCCGGCGACCCGCGGCCTGTTCGTCGGCTGGGTGCGCGCCCTGGTCGCCGCCGCCCTGGTCCCGCTGGTCGCCTGGCTGCTGATCGTGCTGATGCTCGCGGTGCTGGATCCCTGGGTGGCCGCCCTAGCCGAGCAGCGGATCGCCCAGCGCCTGGAGCCCCAGACCGCCATGAGCGCCTCGGCCCTGGTCTTCGTCTTCGCCGCCGGCCAGGCCGCCCTGGTGATCGGCGCCTGCGTCATGGCCATGGGCTTCCGCCTGCCGACCCAGGGCGCGGACCGCCGCCGCGGCGCCGAGCCCGCCCGAGCGCCGCAGGGCGCGGCGGTCACGGTCACCCCCCTGCCCTCCCGGGCCGAACGGCTGGCCCTCGACCTCCAGCGCGACCGCGCCCAGGCCTCCGAGCGCAGCCGCTCGGCCACCGCCGCGGCGGCCGCGGCCGCCTCCGCCGCCTCCACCCGCCAGGTCTCGGTCACGATCGACGAGACCCGCCGCCTCGGCGACGCCTATCGCCGCCCCGCCTTCACCGCGCGCCGCGCGGGAGCTTCCCGATGATCCGCTTACCCGCCCTCGCCATCAGCCTCGCCCTCGCCCTCGTCGCCGGCCCGGCCCTGGCCGTCGTGCCGCAGCCCGGGCCCGGCGACCCGCGCATCCACGTCGTGGAGTACGATCCCGAGGCGGTCGTCGAACTCCGCGTCGCCCTGGGCTACCAGCTCTCGGTCGAGTTCGACCCGGCCGAGAAGATCGAGAACGTCGCCATCGGCGATTCCCTCGGCTGGCAGGTGACGCCGAACCGCCGCGCCAACCTCCTGTTCCTGAAGCCGATGTCGCAGCGGCCGCCCACGAACATGACGGTGATCACCAACCTGCGGCGCTACAACTTCGAGCTGGCTCTGCGCCCGCGCGCCGCGGCCCGCTCGGCGCCGTTCAGCGTCCGCTTCCTCTATGCGCCGCCGGTGGTCGCCTATGTCGCGCCACCCCCACCGCCGCCGCCGCCGGTCGAGCGCAACGTCGCCTATTCCTACGAGGGCTCGGCCAAGACCCTGCCGGTGAAGGTCTTCGACGACGGTCAGGACACCTATTTCTCGTTCCGCGGGGCCGAAGACCTGCCGGCGATCTTCGCCGTCGACCCGGACGGCGGTGAGGCGGTGGTCAACACCCGCGAGCGCGACAACTATGTGGTGGTCGACCGCGTCGCCCGCGGCTTCGTGCTGCGTCGTGGCAGCGAGGTCACCCGCATCTACAACGACGGCTTCCGCATCGAGGAGGCCAGCGCGCTGCGACAGCGCAAGAAGGACCCGTGGTGGCGTCGATGAAACGCAAGGACCAGAGCCCCGCCGAGCTCAGCCCGGTGTTCGCCCGTGGCGCCTATCCCCAGGTGCAGGCGCCTGATTCTCCGTGGACGGTGTGGGCCGGCCTGGCCGGCGCGGCCGTCCTGGGCGTGTTCGTGTTCAACGGCCTGTCCAGCGGCCGCGAGGCCAAGGCCCAGACGACGCAGGCTCAGGCGCCGGCGCCCGTAGCGTCTCAGCCCGCGCCAGCGCCGCCGCCGGCTCCCCCGCCGCCCGCCCAGGCCATGGCCGCGCCGGCGCCGATGGTGCAGCAGTCCGTTGCGCCGCCCGCCGATCCGGAACAGGCCCACTGGCGCGCGCCGACGGTGGTGGTCGACTTCAGCAACACCCCCCCCGCCGGCGAGGCGGCTCAGCTGGCTCAGGCCGCCGCCGGCACGCCGGCGCCCGCCAACGAGGTGCGGCAGTCAGCCGACGAGCGTTTCGCCGCGGGCGTGACCCGTGGCTTGGGCGACACCGCCCGCGCCAGCCAGATGCGCGACCTGGGACGAACCATCCCGCAGGGCGCGGTGATCCCCGCCGTCCTCGAGACCGCCATCAACTCGGATCTGCCCGGCGCCGTGCGCGCGGTGGTCAGCCGCGACGTGCGCAGCTTCGACGGCAGCCGGGTGCTTATCCCGAGGGGTTCGCGGCTGGTCGGCCAGTACAAGAGCTCGGCCGCCGTCGGCCAGACCCGGGCCTTCGTGGTCTGGTCGCGGATCATCACCCCGACGGGCGTCACGATCGACGTCGGCTCGCCCGCCACCGACCGGCTGGGCCGCGGGGGCCTGGACGGCGAGGTGGACACGCATTTCGTCCGCCGGTTCGGCGCCTCGATCCTGCTCACCGCGATCAGCGCCGGCGGCCAGGCCCTGGCCAACAGCGCCAGCAACGGCGACAGCACCACCCTGGTGCTCGGCGGCAGCGGGCAGAGCTCCAACCCGGCCGCCATCGCGCTCCAGAAGCAGATGGACATTCCTGACACCATCAAGGTGGCCCAGGGCGTGCCGGTGCAGGTCTCGGTGGCCCGCGACCTCGACTTCTCATCGGTGGTCCGATGAACGCCAACGTCTATCTCTCCGCCTATCTGGCGCCGCTGGCTCCCTGGCTCTCGCGGCCCGACGTCACCGACGTCCTGATCAACCGGCCGGGCGAGATCTGGGTCGAGACCACCGACGGCGCCATGTGCCGCGAGCCGGCGGACGAGCTGAACGAGATGGCGCTGCAGCGCCTGGCCCGGCAGATCGCGGCCGCCAGCCACCAGGGGGTCAACCGGGAACAGCCGCTGCTGTCGGCCACCCTGCCCGACGGCGCCCGGGTCCAGGTGGTCGCCCCGCCCGCCACCCGCGGCGGCCTCGCCATGGCGGTGCGCAAGCACCGCATCTCCGACCTCAGCGTCGGCGACCTGGCCCGCGACGGCCTGTTCGACGCCGCCCACCGCACCGATCCCGCCAAGGCCCGCGAGGCCGACGCCGAACTGGAGGCGATGCTGGAGGCCGGCGATCTGCAAACCTTCCTCAAGACCGCCGTCCGCCGCCGCAAGACTATCGTCATCTCCGGCGGCACGGGCAGCGGCAAGACCACCCTGCTGAACGCCCTCGTCAAGGAGATCGACCGCGAGGAGCGCTTGGTGGTCATCGAGGACGCGCCGGAAGTCCGCCTCGACCACGCCAACAGCGTCGGCCTGGTGGCCGTGCGGGGCGAACTGGGCGAGGCCAAGGTGGACGCGGACGCCCTTCTGGCCGCCTCCCTACGCCTGCGGCCCGACCGGATCCTCCTGGGCGAGTTGCGCGGCAAGGAGGCGTTCGCCTTCCTGCGCGCCGTGAACAGCGGCCATCCGGGCTCATTGACCACCATCCACGCCGACAGCCCGGCCGGCGCCCTGGACCAGATCGCCCTGCTGGCCCTGACCTCCGGCGTCGACCTGGGGTGGGAGAAGGTGCAGACCTACGTCGGCCGCGTGATCGACGTCGTGGTGCAACTGGACCGCGTGGAGGGCTCGCGCCGCGTGAGTGAAGTCCTGTTCCGGCCACGCTAGCCTGCATGCGCGTCGACGCGACGCAGCGCTAACCAAGTCCGTCGTAAGACTTTTAAGCCCTTTCCATGGCTAGGTATTCGGATGACCAACGCCCGAGCCTTCCTCGACCGACGGGCCGAACCGCGCGTATCCATCAATGCGCGCGGCCGGATCATGCACGGCGACAAGCTGGCCATCTGGGCCGACTGCATGATCAAGGACCTCAGCGACAGCGGCGCCAAGATCGAACTCTCGCATCTCCACAAGGTCCCGCCCCGCTTCATCCTGATCCACTTCCAGGCCGGCATGGCCTTCGAGGTGGTCCTGAAGTGGCGCCGGGGCGACCTGGCCGGCATGGCCTTCGAAGTGAAGCACAACCTCGAACAGCCCGTCCCAACGCGGCTGGAGCCGGTGCGGACAGCCTGGCTGGCTTTGCGTTAGGTGTGCGTTAGGCCCCTGCGGCGACCCTGCGCGCAGATCGCCGCGCTTCTCCGCCCGCGGAACTAGCTTCACTGTAATCGCGCCGAGACGCGATCTTGGGAACTGCTTCAGCCCGCCACGATCACCGGCGCATTGGGCTATCTGCTGTTTCGCAGTTGTCCAATTCTCGTCATCGCACTGCGATTGACAGTATGTCGCACCCCGTTCTTCAGCAAAGTGCTGACACAATGACCTGTTGAAAGCCTCATCGACGCAATTTGTTGCGGGAATGAAGTTCGACGTTGATCACATCGGGTGAGGGTGCCAGATCAGCCGGGCTTGCGTACATCGAGGGACCCAACATGATCATCACGGTCAACAGCTCGGCGACACTGGCGACCGCACTAAAGGCCGCTCAGTCCGGCGATACGATTTTACTGGGCCAGGGCACGTACAGCCTCAATATCACGAATGTCAAATACGCCAACGATATCACCATCACGTCAGCCGATGCCGGACGTCCTGCCGTCATTACATCCCTCAATGTCAGCAACGTTACGGGCCTGACGATTCGCGATGCCGAATTACGGGCGGACGCAGGCGTCACCAATCCGTTCCGTGTCAGCAACAGTTCGGATATCCACTTCGAAAATCTGAACGTTCACGGCTCGCTGGATGGGAACCCCAAAAACGACACCAACGGCTTCCTGATCCGCTCCAGCACGAACGTTAGTATCGAGGATTCAGAGTTTCACCAGCTTTCGTTCGCGGTCACCCATCTGAATGTCGATGGTTTGGAAGTTCGCAACAACAGCTTTCACGACCTTCGCGCAGATGGCGTCCGCGGTGGCGGCTCATCGAACGTCGCCATAACCGGGAATACATTCCGCGATTTCTACCCAACGGCTGCCGACCATCCCGACGCCATCCAGTTCTGGACCTCGAACACCACATCGAACGCCCATGACATCCTCATCGCCGACAATGTCATCATGCGCGGATCGGGCGCGCCAATGCAGGGCATCTTCATGGGCGACGAGGCGGCCGGCATCTTCTACGAGCGCGTCACGATCGACCACAACCTGATCTCGGGCGGCCTCTACCACGGGATCAACGTGACATCCGCGTTCAACGTCGTGATCGAGGGCAATGTCGTCCAGGGCTACGTCGGCACGAAATCCTGGATCCGGGTCGACGATGTGGTCGGTGCGACGATCAAGAACAACGACGCCAATCTGGTCACGGTAACCGCCGCCAGTCGGGATGTGACGCAGTCGAACAACGAGATTGTTCCCCTGGCCACGGATGGCGGCGCGTCTGCGCTGGCCAGTTGGGCCGACGACGCCCCGACACGGGATGTGGCGGCCGGGCCGACTTCCGGTCTGTCGGTGGTCGGCACGGCCGGCATAGACAGCCTCTCCAGCGGCTCCGGGAACGACACCCTCGACGGCGGCGCGGGTATCGATGTCCTTGCCGGCGGCGCCGGCGACGACGTCTACATCACCTACGGTCAGGCCAAGGTCATCGAGGCGGCCGACGCAGGCGTCGACACGGTCCTGTCGACGATCTCGTTCACCCTCCAGTCGAACGTGGAGAATCTGCGGTTGGTCGGCACGGCCAATGCGTGGGGCGCCGGCAACGGCTTGGCCAACCAGGTCATCGGGAGCGCGGCGAACAATACCCTGTTCGGCAGGGGCGGATCCGACACGGTGGACGGCCAGGCCGGCGACGACGTCATAACGGGCGGAGCCGGTGACGATCGCCTGACCGGCGGAGCGGGTGTGGATCGGTTCGTCTTCGCCAGGGGCGATGGAAGTGACGCCATTACGGACTTCGGCGCCGGCGGTCAGCACGACGTCATCGACGTCTCTGCCCTCCTCGCCCAAGGCGCCAGGGCGACGCTGACCCAGCTCGCCGCGGGCGTGAACATCAGCTTCACGACGGGGGACGCCATCCTGGTGCTGGGCGCGAAGGTCGCGAATCTGAATCCCATAGCCGACGGCTGGGTGTTTTAGCGGCTCTTGACCTTCAGGAAGAGCCGCCGGAGCTCGGTGTCGTAGGCGTCGAGCAAGGCGTCCACGACGCCCATGCCCTTGCGGATCTCCTGGGCCAGTTCCGCGCGAGATTCAAACCGCTCTATCAGGAAGGCATACGCCTCGTCCGTCGATAGGCCCGCGACAGGCACCTGATGCGAATAGCCGAGAACATCGCCGAAAAGGCCTGAGAACTTTCGACTGTAGGCGATCGGAACCACCGGAACGCCCGCCGAATACGCGGCGATGCAGGCATGCATCCGGCCGGCGACCAGGAAGTCCATGCCCGCGATGTAGGACTTGGCTTCGGACGGCCCCGGGAAGTTCGGAGCCCTGATCGCCGCAGGGAATTCCCGGGCCAGCAGGTCGGCCACCTGGCCGTCGTCGTCCCCCTGCACACGGGTTGAAGTCACGTGGCAGATGAGATGCGCCCGCACGTCCGGCCGCGCGGTCAGTTCGCGGAGGAAGCGGCGCATGAGATCCGGGTAGTCGGCCTGGAGTCCGAACTCCTTGCGCGCGTGGAAGAGCAGACCCGATACGTTCACCCCCACTTCGATCGCCCCCCCGGGCTCGCGGCGAGGCGCCTGGAACGGCAAACGGAACGCCACGTCGACGGACTGTATGGCGCGCGCCGACGGCGCCAGGTCATGCACAGCCTTCAGCGACTGCGGATCGCGCGCCACGACGCAGTCGGCCGCCTCCATCGCCTGCCGCGCTAGGACGCGGTATGGCTGGCGCGTGAATGGGCCGATCGTCTGTGGGCTGAAGACCACGGGAACGCCGCGCAGGTTGGCGAGCAGCTTGGTGCCGTAGATGTAGGTGAAGCGCTTGCCGCCGTAGATGTCGGCGAAGCTGTCACCGGCGCCGATGTCGAGGATGCAATCCAACCGCCCCAGCAGCTTGAGGTAACCCGACGGGGAGATCATCGACTTTCCCGTCACGTTGAATACGTCCACATCGTCACCGACGATGTTTGCGCCGCCCGTGACGTCGGTGACCGGCTGGATGATCGTGAACCTCGGCCGAAGTCCGACGGCCGCAGCCGCGGAACGGGCGGCGATCAGGTTGCCGACCGTCAGCGCCCCGACGCCGAGATTGCCCGCTGCCGTGGAGTGCCAGGCCAAGCCGATCGCAATCTCTCCACTTGTCGACAATTTCACACTCCTGGCTTGCAGTCCGGTAAGCGCCTGCTTCCTGCCTTCCTTACCGTGAAGGGTGGCGGAAGTGTTAGTGGGCTAGGTGGGAAGCGCGGATGACCGCCGGGCCGGCGACCGTCGCACGCGCATATCGAGGTTGAGACCATGATGATGAGATCTTTCGCGAGCTCGAAGGCGGCGCGCGCGCTGGAGTGCCTGGCCGTCCTGGTTCTCGCTTCGTGTATGGGGTCGGGCTCCGGGCATGCGGCGGTCCGCCCGGCAACGCCGGACACCCTTGGCAAGGTCCTTGCCGAAGCGAAGGGCGGCGACACCATCGTGCTGGAGCCTGGCGAATACGCCGGCGTGCGGTTCGGCAAGCGCGAATTCCAACCTCGCCTCGTCATCGACGCACGCGAAGCGCGACTCTCCGACTGGTGGTTCCGGGGGGTCAGTGGGGTGGAGCTTCGGGGAGGCGTCTATCGCCTGCCACCGATGGTGATCAGCCCGCGCAACGGCCGAAAGGACTATGGCAGAAGCCTGCGGATCGACTCGTCGCGGAACGTCCGGGTCACCCAGGGCCGGTTCATCGGCCCCTCCGCGACAGGAGAGAACACCCTGCCCTATGGCGAGGGGTATGGGATCTTCATGGTCGGTGGCTCCGACATCGAAATCACCGGCAACGTCCTGGCAGGCTACAAATCCGGCATCGTGCTGACCCGAGTGGACGGGTTCAAGCTGCGGGAGAACACCTTCACCGAGATGCGCTCCGACGGCATGCAGGTCGCGGAGAGCCGCAACGGCCTGATCGAGGCCAACACCTGCGACGGCACGCGGATCCGCGAAGGAGAACACCCCGACTGCATCCAGATGTGGTCGCGGCCCACCTCCCCGCCGACGGCCGACATGGTGATCCGCGGAAATCGGATCTTTGGCAGCACTCAGGGGATCGGGATGTTCAACCACGTCCGCAATGGCGTCGACGACGGTGGTTTCGACCGCATCACGATTGAGGACAACGAGATCGAGGTCGGCTACCCCAACGCCATATCACTGAAAAGCGGCCGCGACTCGATCGTGCGCAACAACCGCGTTCGCACCCTCAAGGGTGCGAAATTTATCGCGACCATCAATGTCGGGCCCGGCGTCGCCCGGTGCGGCAACACCGTGGCCGCAAGCGGCGGACGACGGGGCGAGACCGACCCCAAATGCTAGGACGTGGGGTGGACGGGCGCCGTCAGGCTCTGTGCTCGGTGCTGAACTTAGCGTCGCCGGTGTAGATCGCCCCGGTGCGGGAGGCGGCGTCAGAACCAAACTCGACGTCCAACGCCGGGGTCCACGGCCTCCAGCGCGTGAGCATGAAATAGAGGCGCCACTTCAGATTGTCCGCCACAATGATGTCCGACTGGTTCTGACCGTGGTTGATGAGGTAGGCAGCGCCCATCTCTTCATACGACACGCGCCAACCCCGCCTGGCGAAGAACTCCGGCAGCAGATAGTGCCGTGTCTCCGCGTACTGGTGGAACACGGGCGGATTGTCGGACAACGGGACAAGGGGAAGCTCGTCCTCGGTCCAATTCACGGCGACACACGAACCGCATTTCTTCCAGAACCGGCTGAGCGGCTGGGCCATGCCGCGCCGAACGTCGAGGCGATATCCGTTCCGCACGACAACCGCTTTGGTCTCCGCCGCGGCGATGCGCTGGGCCAAGGTGCGGGACACCAGGTCGTCAGCGTCGAGTATGAAGAGCCAGCCTCCGCCGTGCTTGCGATGCGCGGCGCCGATCACCTCCAGCTTGCGCATGCGATCGATCTCCTGCTCCCACTGGAACCGAGGGATATCGAAGTTGGCGGGAGCCACCGTTACGCGGGGATCGCGGATCTCATCGATCTCCGGTGGCTCGTGGCAGGCGACGATCACCTTGATGTCAGGCGCCGACTGGTTGAACACCGAACGCAGGGTGTTGGCGAGCAGGCGCTGCGCCGCCGGCCAATCCCGCGCGACGCGGCGGCTCAGTAGCGGAATCCCGAAGGTGATCGTCGGCATATCAGATGTCCGATGTGGTGCGTTGCGGGATACGAGGGTGGAGCATGATCAACTCCGCCGAAGAGGCAGGAAACGCAGGAGCAGGCCAGCGCCATCCCTGACCGCCTTCTGCTCGCGCACGGCCAGCAAGACACTTGCCACGGCCGTTCCAACGGCGCCCGCGATCCACAGAGGGGCGAGACTCCACTCCACGCCGCCCGCAACAGAGGAGATCGAAATGCAGACGAGAACGTAAAGGCCGATCCGGTCGAAATCCAGGAGCAGCGGCGCCTGCATGCCCCTGTTGACCAGCAAGGCGCCGACGACGAGCGCGATGAGTTCACCGAGGATGAACCCAAGCAGGATGAGCTCCAGCCGCCGGAAGATCAGAGCGGCTGCGATGCCGGCCGGCACGGCCAGGAGCCGGGCCAGATTGTTGATCAGGACCACGTTGCTCCGCCCGATCCCCAACGCGACGGTCACCGGCCAGATGCGCATGAACCGGCTCGTCTGGAGCACGCCGATCAGCGCCACCACCAGCAAGCCGTGCGCGAACGCCGGGCCGAACAGAAACACGGTCGCGAAGGGCGCGACGACCGTGAACCCCGCGACGATCAGGACCGAGATCAGCAGCACGAAACCGCCGAGGTCACGGGCGGCGTCGCCGCCCTCCCCGCGGCGCTGAGCCGCCACAAGCGGCATGAACATGCCGCTCACAAACCGCTGGAGCGTGCTCGTCGGATAGAAGATCAACATGAGGATCGACGAGTAGCGGCCAAGTTCCTCCACGCCGAGTTCGCGTCCGATCACGAGCCTGTCGCTCTGGGACCCGAAGAAGAGCAGCAGGCCGTTGAGCATGAGCGGAAAGCCGAAGACGAAGAGCCGCCGGGCATGGGCCTTCGCAAAGCCGAGGCTATAGCCCCGTTTGGCCGTGAGATGCGACAGGAGGACCAGGATCACCGATCGGATGACGAGGCCGAAGATGATCGCGTAGTGGTTCTTGAGGACGAACGCGGCCACGCCTGTGCCGATCAGGCTCGCCACCTCCGCGCCCAGCAGGGTCACGGACTCGGATCGGAAGTCGTGATGCCGCTGCTGGCGGCGCAGGTCCAGGTGGACGAAGCCGGCGATGAGCGGGACCAGCGATAGCGCCATAAGCGCGGTCGCCAGTTGGGGCTGCCCGTAGAAGGCGGCGATCGGTTGGCCCAGCAACACGAGCGCGACAGCCGTCAGAACACCCCGGCCGGCCGACACGAGCTGGACCAGGCGCTGGACCTCCGGCTCATCGCCCTTCGGGTCCTGCACAAGAAACCGGTCGGCGCCGCTGTCTGTGATCGAGTCGAAGAACTGCGCCGTCAGCAGCAGCGTCACGATCAGGCCGAGCTCGGCGGGTCCCAGCATCCTCGCAAGGATCGTGTACCGAACAAGAGCGCAGACCTGCGCGCCGATCATCGCCAGAGCGTAGGCGCGCGCGCCCCGCCGACGAACATCCTGATCTGCTGCTGAGGTCAAATCCTACCCACCCAAGAGGCTCCGGCGACATACTGTACGCCGGCGCCTGTGCAAAGCGTGTCCGGCCGCGGCCTGGGAATGACTGCGCCTGACGCTTCGCTTGCGTGCAGCCTGTCCTTGCGCAGCTTCTCGAACTCAGGCCAGCGCAGCGATCCACTCGGGCGTCCCGCGGCGCCCGGCGAGGCCGGCCAACCACCCCTGAAGTCCGTAGCCCATCTGCGCCCAGGCCCGGTGCCGGCCAAACCGGAAGACGATCAGCGCCAGCGCCGCCAGCGCCGCAAACGGCAGCATTCCGGGCGCGCAATCCCGCGTCAGCAGTATCCGATTTCGCTCGCTGAGATAGATCGGCGTCTTCGGCTTGGCGTGGATCCCGTTGTACGAACCGGTCGTGGTCCCGGCGTGGTGCAGAACCCGCGCCCCAGCGGCAAAACCCAGGCGCATACGCCGGGCGGCGGGACGCAAGAACCACTCCACCTCCTCGCAGTACAGAAAGTAGTCCTCCTGCATCGGACCAACTTCCTGCAGGAACCTGCGGCCGAGGAACATGCTAGCCCCGTTGAGATAGTTCTGTTCGCGCTCGATCCGCGCGGCATCGACGGCGGCCGTAGCGCTTTGGCCGTACCCGATCGAGACGGCGCGAGCGAACGGTGTTTCCCATCGCCCGCCGTAGGACTGAATCATTCCGTTTGGGAGGTAGATGGCGCAGCCCACCGCGTCGCAGTCGCCAGCCTGGAGGCGCCTGACGCTCTCCGCCATCGCCTCTGGTTCCGCTTCGGTGTCGGGATTGAGCACCCACACCGCGTCGGCGTTGGCGGCGGCCGCTAGGCCAAGGTTCACACCCCCTCCGTAGCCGAGGTTGTGCTCAGCCAGCAACACGCGGAGCCTCTGTCCGCCGCCCAGCTTCTCTGGCAGCCTCCGCTGGAGTTCGGCGTGCGCGTCTCGCCCACCATTCTCGACGATCACGATCTCGAAGTCCCGATGCGACGAGCGCGCCAGAGCCGCAACGCATCGGGAGACGTCGTCGGGATTGCGGAAGCCCACGACTACGACGGCGACATGCACGGCAAGGCTCTCGCGTGGAATTCAGAAACCAAGGCGGTCGCCCGCCTCACCTGGGAGAAAAGCGCCACGATGGACGCCCCGCTGCCCACAAGACCGTCCGATCTCACGTCGCCGCCCAGTTCTGCCGATCGGCCGGCGGGCCACATCTGCCGGGAGATCACCTGCGGCGCATTGAAGGGCGGCGACCCTCCACCCGCCTTCCCGGCAAAGGCCCGGGCCGGGGCCTTTTATGCCGGGGGAAACGCGGCGCGAACAACGTGCCGACGATCGTCACAGCCACGATCCCTCCGAACATGATCAGGGTCGAGTACTGCTCCATCGATCAGGTCGGGCGCAGCGCCGCGAGCTCGTTCGAGAGTTTCGTCCCCACGAGCGCCGGGCGCGCCCCTCCGGACGCGGCGCGCAGCAGGTCCGGCACGAACCGCTCGAGCACGGCGAAGGCGCCTGCAGAATCCCCCAGCGCCGAACACCGTACGAGAATTCCGTCGGGGACGTAGCCCTCCATGGCGTTGGCCAACCGGTCCGCCCGCTGCTGTTCGCCATCGCGGGGGAGGCGTTCTCCGAGCCGCGACCAGTAGATGATGTTCTCACGGCGCTCTTCAGTCGTCGCGATCACGCGACGGGCGGGAAGGGAAGCCCGGCCGCCCAGCGCCACATCCAACGGTTCGCTGAGCTCGATCGTGAAGCCAACAGCGGGATAGCAGCTCTCCGGACGGTGCAGCTGGAGAAGGTCGCTCTGGGTGTCACCATAGGCCACAAGCAACATCACCTCCGCACCGCTCGTCTGGTCGAGGTAGGTGCGTTGCACGATTTCGCTGTAGAGCGTCTTCGCGAGCCGTCCGGCCTGTTCGGGCGTCACGAGGCCCGACGCCGTCTGGGACTCCCATTCGCCGAAGGTGGCGGGGAGCGCTTCTTCCAGGGTCTGCCCCTTGAGCAGAATGAGCCGCTTGCGCGGTTTCAAGCCTTCGGCGAGAGCCAGGGCGCCGACGCCGAGGCCCGCAAGCATGACGTCTCGCCGCCTCATTGCGCGGGCTTTCTTTCTGCAATGTGGAGGAACTTCGAGGCGATGCTGTCGATCGCGAACATCAGGCCCAGCGCCAGGGCGAAGAGGAAGAGGCCGGCGGTCACGTGCAGGAATCCCTGCCCCACAGCGTCCCCAAAATAATAGGTGAGGAGGATCAGCGTGATGATCCGCAGCACATTGGCGACGATCGCCACCGGGATGATCAGGCACACCAGGAAGACGGAATAGCGCCAGCCGGCGTCCCTAAGGAGGTAGATGTAGAAAAGCGTGATGGCGATGAGGCCGATCAGCGAGTTCAGGCCCGAGCAGGCATCTTCGACCAAGAGCTGATAAGGCCCGACCGTCATCGTCACCCCTTCGCGCAGGATCGGGATGCCGAGGGGTTCCACCAGTGCGGCGGACATCCAGGACACGAGCAGCTTGAGCGGCGCCGTGAATTGGTCCAGCGCCCAACCCGGAATCGGCAGCAACAGGGCGAGATAGACGAAAGGAAACCAGTTCCGAAGCATCGGCTTCAGACCGAACCGGTCGTACAGCGCCGCCAGGAAGAAGCCGTACAGGCCCGCCGTCTCGAGGCTGATGAAGTCATAGGCGCGACCGAAGACATACAGCGCCAGAGCTCCAAGCGATGCGATGATCGTCAGCGCGAAGTAGGACTTCTCAGCCTCGGCCTTCAGATAGGGAATCCGCCGCCAGAGGATCCAGGCGCCTGTGGCCAGCACGATCGGACCGTGGGCGCCGAATTCGCGGGACCAGACCTGCTGCCCAAGCCGTATGACGGTCGGAAGCGCCGCAAGGCCCGCAATCACCAGCGGAAGATAGGGAAGCAGGACGGCCTTGGGATCAGGGATCCGACTCTGGTCAGTCGTCGAGGTCATAAGGCCAGCTCGTTGAGAACCGAGCCCACGACCCGGCAGCCGTCCTCCTGGAGCTCTGCAGACAGAGTGGACACCTGGGACATCAGCGTTGCATTGCGCTTCGCGACAATCAGGGCATAGCCCACGACCCTTGCGATCCGCCGGGCGTCGGCAAAAGACTTCGCCGGCGGTGAATCGAAGATGGTCAGCTCGTAGTCGCGAAGGCAGACTTCGGCGAGACGCTTGAACCTCTCGTCGCCTAGCAATTCCTGGGCGTTGTCCGCCCGACCGCCTGAATACATGACCGACAGGTTGGGAAGCACGTCCGCATGGACGAAATCAGCCGTATCGCGCACGTCCGCTTCGATACATTGCTTCAGACCGACCGGCGCCTCCGGCGGCTGCACGAAGCGTTCGATCTCCGGATCACGCATGTCCGCGTCAACGAGTAGCGTGGAAACCCCGACCTGCGCGAATGCTACGGCTAGGTTCGCAGCGATGAAGGAGCACCCGGCTCCTTTGTCCGGGCTGCAGATCGCGAGCCCCCGGCGCCCGCCCTCGAGATGCCTGGCCAGGATATGCGTGCGGATGGTGCGGACGGCCTCGACTTCCCGCGGCCGCTCGCTCGCCAGGACAACTAGATCGCTTGAGAAACGATACCGGCGTTCATCGCCCGCCGCACCTGCCCGGCCTCGGTCATCCAAAGGGTCGGACGTGGCTGCGAGCGCGTTCGATGTCGCGGTCATGCTCGACTCAACTTGATGCCTCGGCCCCGACGACCGAGGAGTTCCTTGATGGGCGCCCCGATCCGGGACCGTGTTTCGCCGAGCGGACTCTGCAGGATCGCAAGCACCGGCGCATCGGCCGCCTGCTGCAGATCGTCCGCGCTACGGATCTTCCGGCCGAAGAGCTCCAGCAGCAACGCCATGAACAGTCCGAGGCCCGCGCCCGCGGCCGTGGCGCCGCCGACCATTAGCGGCTTCTTCGGGAATACCGGGAATTGCGGCGTCACCGCACCTCCGAGTTCCGTCACGCCGCTTTCGACGACGTCGGCCTCCTGGCGCAGCTGGGCCGATCGTGCGACGGCGCGATTGTACTGGTCCCGCCGAAGGCTGATCTCGTCCTGCATGAGTCGCAGCCGCTCGACCTTCTCCCGCTGGGCCATCACCTTGGCCTTCTGCTGCTCCATCAGGCCGGCGGTGGCCTGCGCCGCTGCGCCTGCCGCACCGGCGGCCATGGCGGCGGCTCTCTTTTCCTGGGCGGCCTGCTGGACGAGGACCTCGCGCCTGCGACGCATCTCGATCAATTGAGGGTGGTTCACACCCAGCGTCTTTGAAGCGGTCGCGATGTCGACGTCCAATTGGGCGAGTTGGGTCGCGGCGACGCCGTTGTCCTGGACCATGGGCGCGAAGATCGGGCCACCAGCCTGCTGGGCCAAGGCGGCGAGACGCGCGCTATCGATGTCGGTGCGGTCATCCTGCAGGACGATGCCGGTTTCACGTTCATACTTGGACTTCACGGCTTCGGCCTGCACGAGCAATTGGCGCGCCTTGGCCGCCTGACCGTCGTACCAGTCGGCGTTACGCCGCGCCGCCTCGCGCCGCGACTGCAGCGTCAGTGCGAGATACGCCTTGCGCAGCGCGTCCGCCACCTGCTTGGCGCGGGCTGGCGACTCCGACGTGTAGCTGATCTCGAGGATGTTGCTGCCCTCGATCAGACGCGCATTGGCGCCGTCCATAACCTGCTGGGCCGCCCACCGCTGGAAGGTGCGGTCGTCGGTGGACTTGCGGTCCTGATATCGCCGTTGCCAGGCCGGATCGCTTTCCCATCCCAGGTCCTGCACAACCATGCGCGCGACCTGTTCGTCCTTCATCAGCTCGATCTGGGTCTTCGTGTAGGCGCGAAGAAAGGCGGTCGCCATCACCTGCCCCGTCACCGGGTCGGGCTTCACGACGTCCAGCATGATGCGGGACTGGGCGACATACTTGGGCGTGACCAGCTGAACGACCGTGATCCCGGCGACGGCGCAGATCAGCGTCGACAGCAGGATCACCAGCCGGCGGGCCCAGATAATCCTGATGAACTGGATGAGGTTCATGAAGAACTCCCGCGATCAGGCTTCAAAACAGCCGCTCACCCACGACCATCACGTCGCCGGCCTGCACATCGCCGGCGAGGTCGAGCTTGACCTTTTTGCCGCCCCGCGTGGCCGTCACCTTCTTGTCGGAGCCCTGCTCCGTGAGGCCCCCGGCCTTCGCGAGCGCCATGCGCACCGTCATGCCCGTCTGGATCGCGTAGGCGCCCGGGCTGTTGACCTGCCCATAGATGTAGAAGACCTCCGCCTGCGGGCTGAACAGCTTGTCGCCCGGTGCGACGTAGGGATCACGCGACAGGTCGCCCGTGGCGAGATCGCGGATCAGCAGGCGCTTCTCTTCACCGGCCGCCGAGGTGACGATCAGGTAGTCCGCCGCGCCGTCGCGAACGCCGCCGACGCGGGCGAGGATCTCCGAAAGCCTGTAGGGTCGGTTGATCGGCACTAGGCCAGGCGAGCCCACCGCGCCGAGCACAGTGACATAGCGACTGGCGTAGCCGACGACTTCCACCGTGACCACGGGGTCGGCGAAGAAACCGCCCGTCTGTAGAGCCTTGCGCACCGTCTCCGAGAGCTCGGAGGTGGTCCGTTCCGCCGCCTGCACCTTGCCGATAAAGGGCAGTTGGATGGTGCCGTCGGCCTGGACGCGGGCGCGCCCTCCGAAGTCATTTCGGCCGAGCAAACCGACCTCGACCACGTCATCCCGGCCCAGGACATAGGCCGAGGAGGCCCCTTCGCTGACGGACGTCGACGGTGAAGCCGGCGCCGGGGCCGCCTGCGCTGCGGCCGAAGGCTGCGAGCCCACGGGCGGCGGCTGTTGGGCCGACGCGGGCCCGCCGACCAGCATGGCGAAAGCGCCAGCGAATGCGATGATGCAACTGCGGATCGTCATGGCGTTCATGTCGGCTCTCAGAAGTTCGCTGCGAGGGTCACGCCGACCCGTACGGCATTGTAGTTGAAGCTGGGAACGTCGGTCTCGCGATCATCGTACCGCACGTCCATAGCAACGGAAGCGTGTTGATTTTGTGTGTAAAGGATCGTGCCGGCGGTCGAGTAGGTGCGCGACTTCGTGACCACGAGCCCCGGCAAGGCAGTATCCCGGTTGGACTTGGTGTCTACGACGGCTTGGGACAGGCTCACGCTGAATCTGGAGCCCAACTTGTATCGGGCTCCGATGTCGCCGCGGGTGGTCACGTCGTAGAGTTTCCCTGCGGTCGCGGACGGCTGGAAAGCCCTCGACGCATTCAGGCTCAGCGTCAGGCGACTGCCAGCCCGGTAGGTCGCTGCGCCGTTGTAGGTCGCGCCCGTGATCTTCAGGGGCGCGCCCGGCGGCGCGAACTCGCGCGTCAGCCGCATGGCGCCGGCAGCGGCCAGGACATCCAGCCGCGAGCCAAACTTGCGCTGCACGTTGACGCCCGCCGACTCCACGTGAAAACCATCGCCGACCGGCCGGCCGATGATGATCCGATTTGGCTGCTCCGTCTCGGAGTAGGAGTAGTATGCGCTGATCGTCCCGAGCGTGGGGTTTCGATAGCCGAACGAGGTCGAGACACCCGCGGTCGTGGAGTCGGAGACCTTCAGCGTCCGCGCGGAATTCTTGACGTCGCTTCGCTGCACCGCGAGCCCGACGGTGGGCCCGACGCTTCGCCCGCAAGTGACGCCAGCGGTGAAGCTCATCGTCTTCTGAAGGTTCTTCACGGTCGTGAGATCCACGTCGCCGAGGTCGCTCTGCGCGGCGCGGAACGATGCGGTCCCAGTCTGAGCGCAGGGACCCACGGCGCCCAGGCCGCCCACCGTCACGTCATAGCGGCGACGGTTCAGGTCATCGTTGCGGCGGTAGAAATCATAGCCGGCGGCGCCGTTTATGAAGACCATCTGCCGGCCGAGCGGCTGAACGATCGACGCCGTCGCCTCCGGCCTCAAGACGTAGTCCGACCTCGAGAGCTCCCGCGCGCCGGACAGGGCGACCGACGAACGCGACACGTTGGAATCGTAGAACGCGGCGACCCGCGCGCCGATTTTGAACTCCCGCGCCGCGCCCGGCTGAGGGGCAGCGCTCTGCGCATGCGCAGCGGTGCCGGCGCACGCCGCGGCGCTTACCGACGCGAGTAGCGCGTAAGTCCTCAATCGCATGAATTCTCCGCGGCGCCCTTCGCTCACACCTCGTCCCTAACTAGCAGCTAACCCAATCAACTGCCTAGCGTGGTTCACAACCGGCTACGACGGCCCTGCAGCACGCGTCGTATAGTGCCGAAGAGATTCTGAATGGCCTCTGAAGGCCTTGCGCGCCGCGCGGCGGCGGCCACGCCGAGGCCCGCCATCCGGGGTCGTGCCTGCAGGGTTAGCGGGAGAGCGGCGGTACGCGCCAGCACGAGGCGCTTACGGCGCGCCTGGGCGGGCTGCATGCGCTCGACGTCGTCGATGGACGCCGCCCGTACGGCCAGGACCCCGGCCTCGAGCGCCGACTCCAGCAGACCTTCTCCGACAGGCGTCCGGCTCATTATGAGGCTGCGCCCGGGCTCCTCCGAGAAGGACGGGTAGCCATCCTCGTCGCCATGCCATGCATCGGCGCAGGCGATATCGGCGGCCCCACCGACGGCGTCCGGGCAGATCTTGCACCGGAACTGAACTTCCTTGGAAAGGTGCGATCCCCAGCTCTCGGCATAGGTCATCTCGCCCCGCCGCGTCGGCGTGGCGGCCACGCAGTTGCCGGGCCAACCCCGGCCGCGGTAGCGGAATTCCGTCACCTCCGACGGTTCCAGGCCCATGGCGGCAAGTATCCGCCCTGCCCCGGCATGGCTGGGCACGCCACCGCAAAAAAATGAGATCATCAGCGGAAACTGTCGGCCGACCCGTTCGTCGATCCTGGCGAGGCGCCGCAAAGCCGAAACGTCGCAAGGCTTGCCGACGAACGCCAGCCGCTGGCCGCTCTCCAGGCAATCGTCGATCACTTCCAGGGGCGACGACGGCGCATAGCGCGACCCGGACCTCGCGATCACCTCCGCTCGGGTATGCGAGATCGCGGTGACATTCCGCGCCGGGTGATCCGGATCTGGCGCGACGTGGACCACTCCTTCGATCAAGCCAGACTGAAGGGCGTGCGCGAGCAGCGCCGTGATAACCCCGCCCGACGAACCCTCGAAGCGGATGGTCTCGTCAAGCGCGTGGCCTGTAAGCACACGTCGCCAGGGCCCCCAGTAGGGGTCGATCCGCTCGCCCGACCAGGGTTCCACCACGGCGCCCGCGCAGGCGGACGCGATCTTGCGTTCGCCGGCTGGCGTCAAGCCGCCGGAGGTCGCAGGCCGGTTGTAACCTGGCGGGTCGGCCTGCATCCGGATGGCGCCGTCCGAAACGCCGGCGCACAGGCCGCATCCGGAACAAAGCTCACCTTTCAGAACCCGATCGACCGTCGGCGAGCGCGTCAGTTGCCTGGGGGCGTGCATTCCGCTTCCAAATCCATGATTGCCTGGCCAAGGCAAGCGACGCGGCAGCCGCCTTCAGCAGTTCTTTACCGAACGCGGTCCGTTAGCTACGCCACCGCTATCGAGGAGTCGTAAATGTCAGCTCAACGCGATGGCCTCGGGGTCGAAGCGCCAGCCCCCCCCGGTCCGTTGAGAATCTGCCTCGCGGCGTCCGGCGGCGGACATGTCCGCCAACTTCTCGATCTCCAGCCGGTTTGGGCGGCCGGAGACCATTTCTTCATCACCGAAGACACGGCGCTAGGCCGGAGCCTGAGCTCCGACCATCGCACCTATTTCGTGCCGCACTTTGCGTGGGGACAAGCCAAGCTCGGCGCGCCGTTCCGGATGCTTGGCCGCGCCCTGCAGAGTTTCGTGACCTCCGCGAAGGTCATGCTGCGCGAAAGGCCGGACGTCGTCATCAGCACGGGCGCCGGCGCCGTAATCTTCGCGGTCCTGTGGGGCCGGCTCATCGGCGCCCGGGTGATCGTCGTGGAGTCCTTCGCACGTTTCGAGAAGCCCTCGCTGTTCGGACGGATGGCGGCGCCGCTGGCGCATGACATGGTGGTCCAATCGGAGAAGGTCCTGCCCTGGTATCCAAAGGCGCAGGTCTTCGACCCATTGCGGATATTGGATGACGTTCCGCCCTCCAAACAGCCGATCCTCTTCGCCACCGTAGGCGCGACCTTGCCTTTCGAGCGGCTGACGAACGCCGTCGTCGAGGCAAAGACTGCGGGCGCTATCCCCGAGAAGGTGATCCTGCAGACCGGCCAAGGCGTGGCGCCGCACGCGAAAATCGAGTCCCATGAGACTCTCGACTTCAAGGAGGTGCAGGCGCTGCTACGCGACGCCTCGATCGTCGTCTGTCACGGCGGAACCGGCTCGCTGATAACGGCCCTGCGCCAGGGCTGTCACGTCATCGCCATGCCGCGGCTGTCGACCCTGGGCGAACACTACGACGACCATCAGGCCGAGATCACGGAAGCCTTCGAGAAGCGGGGCCTGATCCAGGTTGCGAACTCGACGGAAGAGCTGTGCGCCGCTCTGGAGGCTGAGGATCGGCGTGCAATAGGCACCCCCTTCGTGGGGTGATCGGCGTGCAAAAAG
>NZ_LSJI01000126.1 GCF_001557235.1 Phenylobacterium sp. CCH9-H3
GCGACTCCTGGGCCAGGGTCACCCGCCGCTCGGCGGCCTCGGCCTCGGCGTAGGCGGCGGCCAGCTCGAAGGCGTAGTCGGCGCGCGCCTGGGCTAGCCGCGCCCGCGCCGCGTCGACCCCGGCCCGGCCGGCGGCGATCCGCGCGCCGCGCTTGCCGCCGAGCTCCACCGGCAGGCCCACCGAGAAGGTGGTCTCCGCGACGCCCGTGCCCCGATAGGGACCGGTGCCGCTGAAGTTCTCCATCTCGACCGAGGCGGTCGGATTGGGGCGCGCCGCCGCCTGGCGGGCCAGGCCCTGGGCCTGGCGCACGCCGGCTTCGGCTTCGGCCAGCCGGGGCGCGCTCGACTGCGCCTGGGCCAGCAGCTCCCGGTAGGGCGGGGCCGGTTCGGCCGCCGCGCCGCGTCCCGACGCCCATGCGCCAAGGATCGCCGCCGCGCTCACGGCTGCATATCGCAGCCGCCCGCGCATGATGAATGTCATGAAAGTCGTTATCCCCGATGATCCAGATGCAAAGGCTTCAGGCGCCCAACGGCGCCGAGGTCCGCATCAGGCTCGGGGTGGCCGCTCCAAGCGCGACGGGCGCGTCACCTGCGCCCACTGGTCGTCCAGCACAGGCCAGCCCGCTCGAACCACGGGAATATAGGCCGGCGCCACAAAGTGGGCCGGCGCGGCCAGTTCAACCTTGCAGCTTCCGGCACACGCCGAACCGCTGTCGGGCGCCGTCGGCGCATCATTTGGTGCGAAATCCGCCAGCTGCGTAAAGGACGCCTCAATGCGGGTGTCGGCGGCCATGCCCGTTGGCGCAGAAGCTCCAAACGCATGGGTCTGAGGATGCATCGCCGCGAAAAACACAACGACAGCCACGACCAAATGCAGCCAGGCGACGACGTGGCGTCGCGCCACGTCCCGCTCAACATACATCGTAAGGGCCTTGGCGATCACGGCGCCCTTAGACCTCGGGTCCGGCGCAAACGCAAGGGGCGAACAGCCGCAGCGGCGAGCCAAGAGGCTCTGGGTTGACCTTCCTCGCATGACCGGACCCAGGCGCCCCCCAAGCGCCACTTGGCGCTTCAGGGTGAGTTCACAACACCTCGATCTCAGCCTGCAGCGCGCCGGCCGCCTTGATGGCTTGGAGTATCGAGATCATGTCCCGGGGCGTGACACCCAACGCGTTCAGTCCGCTCACCAGGCTGCCCAGCGAGGCGCCAACCGGCAGGCGGACGAGCCCCCTTCCCTTCTCTTCGTCCACCTCAACGCTGGACTGCGGCGTCACGACGGTCTCGCCTCGGCTGAACGGCGAGGGCTGGCTCACCGCGGGCGTCTCCCGCACGGAGATCGTGAGGTTGCCTTGGCTGATCGCCACCGTGGAAATCCGAACGTCGGCGCCCATGACGATGACGCCGGCCACCTCGTCAATGACCACCCGCGCGGGCGTGTCGGTCTCGACAGGCAGGGCTTCGACGGCTGTCATGAACCCGGCGGCGGTCGCGGTCGCCGGAACGGATAGCTGGACGATGGTCGGACTCTGGGCTCTTGCGGTGTCAGGGTAACGGCGGTTGATCGCCTCGGCCACGCGGACCGCCGTGGTGAAGTCCGGATTCCGCAGATTGAGGCGGAACTGCCGCATGGCGTTGAACTGGAACCCGGTCTCGCGCTCGACGGTGGCGCCGCTGGCGATGCGGCCGGACGTCGGCACGCCCTTGGTCACGGAAGACCCGGATGCGCCGCTCGCAGACACAGAGCCGGTCTGAACCGAGCCCTGCGCCACCGCATAGGTCTGGCCATCGGCGCCCAGCAGCGGGGTGACCAGCAGCGTGCCGCCCAGCAGGCTCTTGGCCGATCCCATGGCGGAGACGGTCGCATCGACCTGTGAACCCGCCGCCGCAAAGGGTGGCAACTTCGCCGTGACCATGACGGCGGCGACATTCTTGGTGTTGAGGCGAGCATCACGGGTGTTCACGCCGAGCCGCTCCAGCATCGCCTCCAGGCTTTGCTGCGTGAACGGCGCGTTCCGCAGCGCGTCGCCAGTGCCGGCCAAGCCCACGACGAGCCCGTAGCCGACCAGCGCATTCTCCCTCACCCCCTCCACATGGACGATATCCTTGATGCGGGATGTGGCCGCGCTTGAGGGAACCGCCATGAGCCCTGCGGCGAGCAGGCTCACGAAGGCGGCGAGATGCCCGCGCCTGCCAGATCTCCGCATGACCTCGTGCAAGGGGCCCTCCTGGGCCGCGCGGGGAATCGACACCTCCCCAACGCCGGCGCCCGGTCCATGCCGTTCCGGGTATGATACTCTTGTGACAGCCCCGGGTGACCGAACCGTTAACCATGTTTGCTTTGGAAGGCTGACAGCGGGCAGGCCCTGGGAACCGGGCAGCCTCCCACTGGCGGGCCCCGGGGCGTTCTTCGGCCAGCCGCGGCCAAGCGGCGCGAACGCATACCGGCCGGCGCCTACGGCTCGCGGCCGCTGGATCCCATGTTGTTGAGTTGGGTGGCGAGCGCCACGACAAGCTGCGCCGGAGCGAACGGCTTCGCCAAGATCGCGCTGTCTGGCACGCCTTCCGCGGCCCATTCATGTGCGCTGCCTCCGCTCATATAGACCACGGCGATGCGCAGATCCGCGCGTCGCGCCGCGCGAGCGACGTCCCAGCCCGTCGTTTCACTTCCGAGGTTGATGTCGGTCACGACACCCACGAGTTCGCCGGCCGAGCACTGCAAGAGATCGATGGCGGCATCGCCACTCTCGGCGTAGGCGACCTCGAAACCGGCCTCTTCGAGCGCGCCCTGAAGAAGATCTCGAATAAGAAGCTCGTCTTCCACGAGCAGCACCTGGGGGACGTTTTCGCTCATGACCATCTGAGCCCTCCAAGACTTCGCGGTGGCCAGTAGCTAAGGCTCCGCTGGCTGTGCCGGACGAACCACCCCCTGCGGCGGTCGACCGCGCACGACCTTCATATTCCGCGCCGGGCTTCCCAACCGTGAATCCGGCGCGCGCTCGGTGCATCTCATCCGCAGCTCCACGGCCTCAATCGCCGACCCACTCGTGGGCGCGTCGGGCCAAGGCGGTGAGAGCTGGTCAGCTATGTGGCGAGACAACGACGAACTCACCGCGCCAGGGGCGGTGGGCGCGGGTCTCTCGATATTCGACGGCCGCATAGAGGCTGCCCGCCAGGATGGCAAAGCCAATCGCCAGGCCTGCGAGCATGCGCCACGTCGCACCCGGCCGACTGTCCCAGGCGGCGCGTGGACCTTCCCGGTGTGGACGGTCTCGCACTTCCATGTTCTCTCCCTCCAGCTCGTCCGGCGCGGCAGGCCGCCCTTCGATGAGGGCGCCGCCGGACAGGCTCGGCGACGCCCTCCCAGCCAGCTCAGCGCCGCCGGTCGCCCGGTCGGTTCCCCGGCACACCCTGATCGTCACGGGGGAGCATGGAGCCGCGGCCTACGCTGCCCAGCAGCTGTTCGAGGATGGTCATCTCTCGGCCGCGCGTCGGAGTCTCCCGGCCGTTGAACGCGATCACCTTCCCATCCTTTAGCGACAGCGTGTCGAGGGTCTTCAAGACCTCGGTCTCCTTGTCAAACCCGAGGGCGACGATGTCGCGCTTGATGATCTGTGGCCGGCGGAAGGCGGCCCTGGCCTTGATCTGCGAGACGTAGAACCAGACGTTCGGGTCAAATGTCGAGGTGACCGATGGCGAGCCGAGCTTCGCGCGCACCGTCGACTTGGTGTCGGCGCCCACGGCGAGGTCGGCTGGATTGGTGTCGATGGCTTGATAGCCGGAATGGCTGGTGATGGTGGTGCAGCCGCCGATGGCGAGAGCCGCAGCCGCGAGGCTAGCGATCGCCAAGCGTCGCTGGAATGTGATGGCACGCAGAACGGAGCGCATGGTGGCGTATATCCCCAGAGGTGTCTGACGAAGATCGATCGGCCCGGGAGGGCCGGGGTCCGCTCACGTCAGGCTCGAGGGGGCCGTTCCAATGCGACTGGCCGGCGCACGACCGCACCCGCGAGCTCGGAGTCGGGCCAGCTGGCCGCCGCAAAGCTTGCGGCGGGTGTGGCGCCGGGCTCCGCGGGGAGGCTCCAAGCGTGCATCGCACAGTGGCCCGCGCAGCCGAGGACAATGCCACCGCGTTCAGACGCCTGGCCTCTATCCTTGACGCCGCCGTCCACCACTGTGAGAGCGGCCTTCCGCGTGGGCTCGAGGGCGGCATGCGCGACCGACGGAGCGACCGCTCCGCCTACGATCATCAGCCAGGCCAGCATCACGGTGAACGCGGTCGTGACCCGACGTCGCCAGGCGTGACGTCTCTTCGGAGCGGACCGGCTGGCCCGGCGGGATGTCGCCCTCGGCGTCATGCCCTCTTTCTATAGGCTGGAACGGCTCGGCTGTGAACCTTCCCCCGTTCTGCGCTCGGTAGGTTGAAGTGTCGAGGCCGCCTTGATCTGATACAGTTCTTTCGAGACGGCGTTGTCGGGGCGGTCGGAACTTGGCGGATCGTGCAGGTCGACCAACGACACACTTCTGGCCAGCATGGAGACAGCATGCGCTTCGCAGCCGCTATTCGCCGGATCCCTCTTCCCCATGGCGGTCGCGGGCTGCGGCAAGTACGCCCCGCTTGACCGCCTACCGCCGGTGTTCTCGGAGTCTGCGCGAGTCGCTGTCCAGCCTCCCGGCGCGGAGATGAAGACGATCGAGCCCCGCGACCTCGACAACCGCACACAGGCCCCTGCGTCATGAGGCGCTCTCGGTTGAATCCCGAAAGTCGCCGCCTGGCGGGCGGCGCAACGCTGCTACAGTCATGTATCGGAGCCTCCCGTTGCTCAGCGCCTTGTTGCACGGGGTAAGGACCAGAGGAGTGGCCGTGCGGACGATCCTGCCGTTGTTCATTCTGCTCGCGGGGTTCTGTCTATCTGCGTGCGAAAGGCAGGTCGTCCGGCGCACCCCCGAAGGCATGGCGGCCCACCGCCGGCAGCTTGCGACGCCCGAGCACGACGGGGCGCTGGACGGCACGGCCCTGTCGGGGATCCCGGCGGGCGCCAAGGGCGTCGGTCACGTGACAGCCGTCGATAGGGTGGCGCGGACGATCACCCTCGATCACGACCCGTCCCCCGGCTCGGACTGGCCGGCGATGCGCCTGACGCTTCCCGTGGCGTCGCCTCACCTTCTCGAAGGCGTTGCCGCTGGAACGCTCGTCGAATTTCACATCGAGCGCCGCGCCGGCGTGGCCGAATTCGCAGTGCTAAGGCCTCTCTCCGTGCGGAGACCGGCGCGGCAGCCTGAGCCTGCTGCGAAGTCCCGCCCGGCGCTATAGGCGCCGACCACGCAAGGGCCGGTGCGGTCAGCGGCGTTCCCCGCTTCCTCGTGCGGTCCGATTTCCGAAACGATGGACTAAGCCTAGCGGGGGCGTGCGACCGACCCCGGCCGGCTCCTCACATTTGGGAAGAAGTCGAGGACGGTCGATCCAAGCACCTTCGCGGTCCGGACCAGCATCGCGGCGCTCACACGAACGGTTCCGTCTTCATAGTCTCGCAATTGTCGCTCGGTTACGCCGAGCGCGTCAGCCAGCTCTTGACGGCCCAGGCCGGCCTGCTGACGCTGGATGCGCAGCCGAGAGCCCACCTGTAAGGCCACAACGCCGCCGGACCGTCGACCGGGACGGGGGTCGCGCCTTGCCGGCTCACTCACGCCGGATGCCCGTGCCCGTACCGTTGGCCTGGCCCCTGGCCGGATCCGCCAGGTCGAGGGGGGCTGCGCCGCGCGGGGCGGCAATGCGATCGAGGCCCTGGGTCAGATGATCGATCGGCGCCCAGACGCCGGGCGCCGCGCGACGCCGGAACGAGAGGGCAGGATCGTAGAGGGCCAGCTGCGGCGCCAGCGCCCGTGCCTCCAGTCGGCCCTGCGCGTTCAGGAGCGCGGCGCCGGCGACGTAGGCGTCGCGGCGCGAGGTGACCAAGGCGAGCTCGCCGGTTCGCAGCTCCTGTTCCGCGTTGAGGACGTCGAGCGTGGTGCGCAGACCGAGTTCGAATTCCAGACGTACGCCTTCGAGCGCAAACCGAGCGGCCTTCACCACCTCCTCGTTGGCGGCGATCGCCGCCCGGGCGGTCCGCAGCTGACTCCATGCCTGCGCAACCGCCTGGCGGACCTGCCGCTCCGTGGTCTCCAAACGAAGTCGGTCGATGTTGTTGCGCTGCACGGCCTGTTCCACCTGCGACGACAGTATCCCGCCGGAATAAAGCGGCAGGGTCGTCACGACGGACGCCGACAGGTTGCGAGCGAGGCGATCTGCAACGAACGGGTCGATCTGGCCGGAGTAGCCGTAGCCGGTCCTAAGGCTCACGGTCGGTCGGCGTTGCGCTTTGGCGAACGCGATGCGGGCGCGGCTCCCGCGCTCTACCAGTTCGGCGCCCCCGATCCGCGGACTCTGCTGCTCCGCGGTGTCGTAGGCCTGAGCTATGGTGACGGGGAGCAGGGGGTCCAGATCCGGACGCGGCGCAAGTTCCCCGGGATCGTCACCCACGACCGCAGCATAGGCGGCGGCGCTGATGTCCAGTTGGCCCTCGGCGGCGGCGAGTTGCGCTCTCGATGTTCCGAGCCTCGCCTTGGCTTGCGCGACGTCCGTGCCCGTGAGTTCGCCCACATCGAAGCGCGCCTGGGTTTCCTCGAGCCGACGCGCGAGGGTCTGCACGTCTTGCCGACGGATTTCCACGATCCGCTGATCCCGCCTGACGTCGACGTAAGCCTGGACGACGCTGAGCACGAGGTTCCCCTCCGTCTCCCGCAGCGCTTCGCGCGCGGCGAGGATTTCGGCCTCGGCCGCCGTAATCGACGCCGTCGTGCGTCCGCCGGTGTAGATCGGCTGACTGAGGGACAGGGATGCGTTGCCCAGGTTGCGTTCGGTCACGCCCGATCCGGTAACCGCAGTGTCAGGGATCCCATCCCCATTGGTGTCGACGAACGTACCGCGGCCGGCGTTGACGGAGGTCCGACTGTAGGACGCCGTGGACGAAGCGTTCACCTGCGGGCGCAGCCCCGCCCGGGCCTGAACATAGGCCTCGTCGGCGAGCTTCACCTGCGCGCGTTGGGCCGCCAGCGTCGGATTGCTCTCGTAGGCGCGGGTGATCGCGTCGGGGAGCGTTTCGCCTCTCGCCGCGGTGGCGCTCAGCGCCGCCAAGCCGCAGGCGACCGCCATGCGCCACTGTGCGACGGTTCCCTGCTTGGCGCGACGACGCCGTACAGCGACTGCTTGGGTCACGACCATGCCCCTCAGCTCCTTTCCAGTTCGGCGCGCAGGACGCGCCCGAACGATTGATGTCGAGGTCTCACAGGAAGAGCGGCGCGACGTAGGCGGCCAGGAGCAGCGCCATGCCGATCAGGACCACCCGCGTGAGAAGCCGGGCGCGAGCGCCTGGCCGTTCGAGCCTCCCCTGGCGACGCCGGCGCCAAGCCCTGACCCTCAGCCACCGGCGGGGCACGGCCCGTCTCCCCGTTGCGCGCAAGCCCGTACGCGGTCTCCAGGCTCCAGACGCCAGGGCGCCGTGACCGTGTAGATCGTGCAGCGGTGGCCGCGACCCGAGAGCCCCGAGACCCGCCCGGTTGCAGCGCCCAGCACCTGGCCATCACTGGCGAGTCGTTCCAGGCGGACGCGGTAGGGCGACATGGCAACGGACTTTCGGCACAGGAAGCCCCGGAACCGCAAAGACTCGCCGTCGCGTGTGACGCTAGGGGGCTCCAGTCGAAAGCCCGTAAGCGGGATCACTTCGGTGGCGACCTCCACGCGCTCGGCTGGCGCTGCCGCGGCGACCCCGGCGAAAGCGACCACGCCCACTGCGAAGATTGCAACTAGACGCACGATGTTCCTCCATTCCTCATGTGTCGGAGCTACGCGGGGATGCCGGCAGCACGGCCAAAGGGTCTAGGACGGCGCCGCGCCGGTCGGCGAACTCCACATGGACATGGTTCGTCATGCCGAACGCGTATCGACGGCCGAGGTCCTGGGCCCGGCCGATGATCTCCCCGGCGGTGACCTGCGCCCCCGGGGCGCGAGACGATCCGACATAGAAGACCCGCGCGGAGTACCGCGTCGTGGGGCTCGTGATTTCGACGAACTGCAATTCCGGCTCGCCGGCGTAGGCTTGCCCCACCCGGGTGACGATGCCTGAAATCGGCGCGCGGATCGGGGCGCCGACCGGCGCCACCAGGTCGAGCCCGTTGTGCCGCCGTCGCCCTCCGTCCCGGGACGCGCCGAAGGCGCCGGAGCCGTAGGCGTCCTCGCCGCGTTGGCCGAGCGTCAGCGGCCAGGCCAAATCGGTGCGACCGTCCTGGTCGAGGTCTACGCCGTCAGGCGTGTCACCCGCCGGCGCGGCCAAGGACTGTGAGTGCGGGACGGAGGCAGTCACCGCCTCTGCGCGCCCGCCCAAGGTCGCGCCACCGGCAAGGCCCAAGGCGATCGCGGCGATTACCGCCACGCGGGACAGCGCGGGCGACGCCACGAGGTGCGCGGCCCGTCCGACAATTGTTCCAGGAGACGTCACGCGTCACGATCCTTGTAGGCGAGCAGGCGCAGGGCGTTGGCCACGACGAGGACGGTGGAGCCCTCATGGAAGAGCACCGCGACGCCGATCTTCAGGCCGAACAGCGTCGCGGGAATCAGGAAGGCCACCACGCCCAGGCTCACCCACAGGTTCTGCTTGATGACGCGGCTGGTTCGGCGGCTGAGGCCCACGGCGAAGGGCAGGTGGTTGAGGTCGTCGGCCATCAGCGCCACGTCGGCGGTCTCCAGCGCCACATCGGACCCGGCTGCGCCCATGGCGATCCCTACGGTCGCGTTGGCCAGCGCCGGCGCATCGTTGACCCCGTCGCCCACCATGGCGACGCGGCCCTCCTGCGCCTTCAGCTCCTGGATCACCCTGACCTTGTCCTCGGGCATCAACCCACCCTTGGCCTCGTCGAGCTTCAGGCTCTGCGCGATCGCGTCGGCGACGGACTGGTTGTCCCCCGACAACATGAGAATCCGCTCGATGCCGAGCGCGCGGAGGCGCTCGATGACCCGGCGCGCCGGTGGGCGGGGGGTGTCCATCAGCCCCAGGCTGCCGAGATAGCGGTCGCCCTTGCGGACCATCACCACGGTGCGGCCGTTGCGTTCGAGTCGTCGTGCGTCGCTCCAGACGGCTTCCGAAGGACGGGGCCCTTCGCCGACGTCGAACATGGCGGGCTTGCCGATCAGGATCGGCGCGCCGTCGACGAGGGCCTGGACGCCTTGTCCGGTCAGGCTGCGAACGTCCGTTGCAACCGCGCTTGGCCGGTCGCCCAGCCGTTCCGCGCCGTCGCGCGCGATGGCGGCGGCCAGCGGATGGTCGCTGAGGGCCTCCACAGCCACCGCCACGGCCAGCAACTCCTGCTCGCTGACGCCGTCGGCCGGATCGACGTCGGTGAGGCGCGGCTTGCCCTCGGTCAAGGTGCCCGTCTTGTCGAACGCCAGCGCGGTCAGCGATCCCAGGTTCTCGAGCGGTCCGCCGCCCTTCACGAGCACCCCGCCGCGCGCGGCGCGCGCGACGCCGCTGAGCACCGCGCTGGGCACGGAGATCGCCAGCGCACAGGGGCTGGCCGCCACCAGAACCGCCATGGCCCGATAAAAGCTGACGCTGAACGGCTCGTCACGAATGACCCAGGCGAACATCAACAGGCCGACGAGGCCGAGCACCGCGGGGACAAATATGCGCTGGAAGCGGTCGGTGAACCTCTGGGTCGGCGAGCGTTGCATCTCGGCTTCGGCCACCATCTTGACCACGCGGGCCAGGGTCGTCTCGGTCGCACGCCGGGCGACGCGGACCTCCAACACGCCGGCCCCGTTTATGGTGCCGGCGAACACCCGGTGCTCGGGACCGGCCTTGTTGAAGTCCAATTGGGCGTCCGCAGCCGCCGCCTTGTCGACGGGCACGCTCTCGCCCGTGATCGGCGCTTGGTTGACGCTGCTGGCGCCGGCGATCACCACGCCGTCGGCCGGCAGGCGTTCATTGGGGCGGACGATGACGACGTCACCGATCTCGAGGGCTTCGACCGGGACCTCCTCGGTGGCTGTCCCGCGCCTCACGGTGGCCCGCTCCGGCGCGAGCTCCGCCAGCGCCTCGATCGCGCGGCGGGCGCGCCCCATGGCGTAGTGTTCGAGCGCATGCCCAAGGCTGAACAGGAAGAGCAGCAAGGCGCCCTCCGCCCAGGCGCCGAGGCTCGCGGCGCCGGCCGCCGCCACCAGCATGAGGGTGTCGATCTCGAAGCGCTTCTGGCGGAGGTTCTCGACCGCCTCGCGGACGGTGAAGAAGCCGCCGAAGACGTAGGCGGCGACGTAAAAGGCGAGCGGTACGAGACCGGCGACGCGTCGCTCGATCAGCCATCCCGCGGCCAGGACCGCGCCGGCGAGCAGAGCGAAGATCAGCTCCGTGCGTTCGCCGAAGACGCCTCCGTGGCCGTGCGCGTGTTCATGGTCCCCACCTTGGCCATGAGCATGCCGATGTTCCTCCTCTTGGTGATCGTGGTCTTCGGGTCCCGTGTGGTGGCCGTCCAGCAGTGGCGGAGGCTCAACGGTTCCGGCTGCGGCATTTGAGGGAAGCGCCTCCGCGTCAAATGATCGAAGTTCGACCCCGAGGGTGCGGACCGACTCCAGCAGCGCCGCCTCACTGGTCTTCTCTCGGTCGAACTCGACGAAGGCGCGGCCGACCGGCCGCACATCCGCCTGGATCACGCCGATCTGCGCGCGGAGATGGTCACGGACGCGCCGAGCCGTGCGGGGATGAATCGCGCCCCCGATCCGGAACACGAAGTGGCCGAACCGTTCCGCGATGACCGCGCCAGAGTCTTCGATAAAGGCGCGGAGCTGGCCAGCCGGCGCCCGATCCCCGTCGAAGCGGATCAACAGGTGCTCTCCGGACCCCTCTTTGGCCTCGACCCGTGCTTCCGTCACCGCGGGATGACCTTGTGCGACCGATGTCAGGACGCCGACGCAGCGCTCGCAGGCATCCGCCCCGCCTGCCAGAATTGACTCAAGTTGGAAGCGGAGCTCCGCCTGGGCCATGTCGATGCTCCTGCCGTGCTACGCGTGGCGCTCGGCGTGATGCCCGCCATAGCGGAGCACCTCGACCTTCTCGAAGGTGATCAGGCCGATGTCCTTGAGGTCGTCCAGCTGGGGGAGGAAGGCGCGCAGCCGCGCCTCCTCATCGACGAACTCGATCACGACCGGCAGGTTGTCGTTCAGGTCGAACGGTCGGTGCTCGTGCAGCCGCGCGGACTCCCCAAAACCTTTGCGGCCGCGCAGCACGGTGGCGCCCGCGAGATGGGCGTCACGGGCTCTTCGGATGATCACGTCGATCAGCGAGCGGTCGCCCACCAGGGCGTTCTCGTCGGTATAGATGCGAAGCAGGACGGCTTGACCGGGTGTCTGCATGTTGGGTTCTCCTGAAGATGGTGGGTCAGTGACGCGCGAAGATCCGCCTGCGGCCGCCATCCAGGAGCAACAGGGTCATAAAGGCTTCGCGGCGGCCGTCGGCTTGCTCCATGCCGGGCGCGCCGGCGGGCATGCCGGGAACCGCGATGCCGATGGCTTGGGGCCGTTGCCGCAGCAGCGCCTGTACGTCCTCAGCGGGCACGTGGCCTTCCACGACGTAGCCGTGGATCACGGCTGTGTGGCAGGCGGCCAGGTCGGCGGGCACCTTGTAGCGGAGCCGGACGTCCGCGAGATCGTCGACGATGACCGTCCGTGGTCGGTAGCCCGCGGACTCCATCTGCGAGACCCACGCCTGGCAGCACTGACAGCCAGCAGTGCGGTAGACGGTGAACGGGCTCTCGGCGAGCGCCCGTGCGGGCGTGAGCCCGGCGATCGCAAGCGCTGCTACGGCGCTGCGGCGAGACAGACCCTTCATGGCGTTCTCTCGGTTGGTTGCGTGGAATCGGGCTTCGCATGGACGTTGAGCCGGAAGTCGTGACGGTGATCGGCTTCGATGATGCTCAGGAGCGCGCCGTCCTGAGGGGCGCGAGCCCGGGTCGTGGACGTCCACCCGCCTGCGGACGGTGAGAACGAAACGGTGGGCCCACCGGGCGGCGTCAGGATGACCTGCCGCGCCGGCGGCGGGGCGATGGACTCTCCGCCCTGGCCGATGAACCGTATCGACAGGGCGCCCTGCGATCCGGACCGCGCCAGGAATTCAATGATCATGCCCTTCGCGTCAGCGCGCCAAACGCCCGGCGTCACCGGCTCGACAACGAGTGGCTGTTCCTCGTGCGGGGCCGCCCAGGCTGACAGCGGCGCCCAAAGCAGCGCCGCGGCGATGAGCCGACCGCATCGTCCGGACCTCCTGCTCGCCGTCCCCGCCCGTCCCCGATCGTGACGCAGGGGGTCTTTCGGCAGTGCGGGGAAGCGCATGGCTGTCCTCCCTCTTGAAGGTGGGCGCCGGCGCGGCCTGGGGGGAGCCGCGCCGGCGGGTCCAGTCAGCTCGCTTGGGGCTGGAGAGCTGCCGGACGGTCACCCTCGGCCGCGGGCTTGCGCCCGAGGCTGAGGATGAGCTGGGAGATGGCGGGAAGCACGAGCAGCGTGACCAGCGTGGCGGTGATCAGCCCCCCGATCACCACCATGGCCAGCGGCTTCTGCACCTCCGCGCCGGTGCCGTGGGCCAGCGCCATGGGGATGAAGCCGATGGCCGGAACGAGCCCCGTCATCAGAACGGGTCGGAAGCGCTCAACCGAGCCGTCGTAGATCGCCCTGGCGACAGGCATGCCCTCGTCGAGACGCTGCCGGATGCTCGACATCACGACGAGGCCGTTGAGCACCGCCACGCCGGCCAGCACGATGAAGCCGACCGCCGCCGAGATCGAGAAGGTGATCCCGGTCACGGCCAGCGCGAACACCCCGCCCGCCAGCCCCAGGGGAATGGCGGCGAACACCGCCACGGCGCGGGCGAGCCCGCCCAACGCCATGAACAGGATGACGAAGATCGCCAGGAAGCACAGCGGCACCACGATGCTCAGGCGCTGGGTGGCGGCCTGGAGGTTCTCATATTGGCCGCCCCACTGCAGGTAGGAGCCGGTCGGCAGGGCCACGGCCTCGACCTTGCTGCGCGCTTCGGTGACGAAGGAGCCGATGTCGCGGTCTCGCACATTCACCTGGATCACGACGCGGCGCTTGCCGTTCTCACGGCTCACCTGGTTCAGGCCGTCGGTGAAGCGCAGCTCCACCAGCTGGCGCAGCGGAACCGACTGGCTGGGCGCGCCGTCCGAAGACGGCAGCATCACGGGCGTCGCTCCGAGGCTGTCCAGGTCGTTGCGCTGCGTCATCGGCACCCGCACGACGATGTCGAAGCGGCGGTCGCCCTCGAACACCGCGCCGGCCTCGCGGCCGCCGAGCGCCGTGGCCAGCGTGTCGGCCACCTCCTCAACGGTCAGGCCGAAGCGGGCGATGGCGGCGCGGTCGAACCGGACGTCCAGGGTGGGCGCACCAGCGGTCTGCTCGACGCGCACGCCCTCGGCGCCTTGGATTCCCTGCAGCACCAAGCCGATCTTGCCCGCCGCAGCGCTCATCTTGTCCAGATCGTCGCCGTAGAGCTTGATGGCGACGTCGCCCCGCACGCCGGCGATGAGCTCGTTGAAGCGCATCTGGATCGGCTGGGTGATCTCGTAGCTGTTGCCCAGCAGCGGTTCGACCTTCTTCAGGATCCGCTCGGCCACCTGTTCCTTCGTGGTGACGCCTTTCGGCCATTCCTCGCTGGGCTTCAGGATGACGAAGCTGTCGGACTGGTTGACCGGCATGGGGTCGGTGGCGACCTCGGCGGTGCCGGTCTTGGAGAAGGTCATCTGGACCTCCGGCAGCGAGGCGACCGCCCGCTCCACCTGCTGCTGCATGGTCTTGGACTGCTCGAGCGACGTGGAGGGGATCTTCAAGGCGCCGAGGGCGATGTTCTTCTCGTCCAGGGTCGGGATGAATTCCTGCCCCAGCGTGGTGAACACCACCCCACTGAGCAGAAAGACGGCGACCCCGGCGCCAATGAACGGCCAGGGCCGCGCAAGTGACCGCGCCAGGAGAGGTTCGTAGCGAACCTTCAGCCACTGGATGATCCGGACTTCCTTCTCGGCGACCTTGCCGCGCATTAGGATGGCCACCATGGCCGGCACGAAGGTGAGCGACAGGATGAACGCCGCGGCCAGCGCCAGCATGATGGTGATGGCCATCGGCGAGAAGGTTTTGCCCTCGACGCCGGTGAAGGTCAGCAGCGGGGCGAAGACCAGGAAGATGATCGCCTGCCCGTAGACGGTGGGGCGGATCATCTCCTGCGAAGCGTGAAGGACCGTCTCGAGGCGTTCGTTCAGGTTCAGCAGCCGGTTCTCATGGTGCTGTCGCTCCGCGAGCCGCAGCAGACAGTTCTCGATGATGATCACCGTGCCATCGACGATCAGGCCGAAGTCGAGCGCCCCTAGGCTCATCAGGTTGCCGGGCACGCCCAGGCTGTTCATCCCGATCGCCATCATCAGGAATGAGAAGGGAATGATCAGCACGGCGATGAAGGCCGCCCGCACATTGCCGAGCAGCAGGAACAGGGTGGCCGCCACGAGAATAGCGCCCTCCGTGAGGTTCCGCTCCACGGTTCCGATGGTGGCGTTCACCAGCACGGAGCGGTCGAGGCCGACATTGACCACGATCCCCGGCGGCAGCGACTTCTTCACTTCCGTGAGTTTCTCGCCGACCGCCTTGGCGACGGTCCGGCTGTTCTCGCCGATCAGCATGAGCGCGGTGCCCACGACTGTTTCCTGGCCGTTCTTGGTGGCCGCGCCGGTGCGCAGATCCCCGCCGACGCGGACGGTGGCGACATCCTTGACCGTCACCGGCACCGTTTGACGGGTGGCGATCACCGCGTTGGCGATCTCGTCCAGCGTCCGGACCCGAGCGTCGGCGCGCACCAGATAGGCTTCGCCCGCCCGTTGGATGAAGTTCGCGCCAACGGAGAGGTTGGCCGCTTCCAGAGCCTTCGCCAGGTCCGTGTAGGAAACGCCGTAGGCCGCCAGCTTCGCCGGGTCGGGCTCGACGACGTATTGCTTCTCGTAGCCGCCGATGGAGTCGATCCCGGCCACGCCGTTCACCGTTCGCAGCTGCGGCCGGATGATCCAGTCCTGTACGGTGCGGAGATAACCGGCCTGCGCCACAGGGTCGCTCAGCCGCTCGCCTTCCGGGGTCAGATAGGAGCCATCGGACTGCCATCCCGGGGCGCCGTCCTTGACCTTTGCGCCCTTGCCGCCCGGATTGGCGAACTCGACCGTGTACATGTAGACCTCGCCCAGGCCGGTCGTGACCGGACCGATCTGGGGCTGCACGCCGGTCGGGAGGGTGTCGCGCGCCTGGGTCAGCCGCTCCGCCACCTGCTGGCGGGCGAAGTAGAGATCGGTGCTTTCGGTAAAGACCGCAGACACCTGCGAGAATCCGTTGCGCGAGATCGAACGCGTCGACTCCAGGCCGGGGATGCCGGCGAGCGCCGTCTCGATCGGGAAGGTGACGCGCTTTTCAATCTCGACCGGCGACAGCGCGGGCGCCACCGAGTTGATCTGCACCTGCTTGTTGGTGATGTCCGGCACCGCGTCGATCGGCAGCTTCGCCAGCTGCCAAGCGCCGAGACCGGCGATGATGAGGGTCAGGACAAGGACGTACCAGCGCCCCTTCACCGACATGGACAGAATTTGGCCGATCATTTCGGCATGTCTCCAGACGTGATGGGGAGGCTCATTCTTCTTCCGCGCTCTTGCCGAGCTCGGCCTTCAGCAGGAAGGCGTTCCTGGTGGCGACAGCCTCGCCGCCCCTCAGCCCCTGCAGGATCTCGACCCGGCCCCCGGTACGTTGGCCCACCGTCACGGGCTGCACCCGAAAGCCCTTCGCAGTGCGCACGAACACCGCGTCGCGACCTTCAACGGTCTGCACAGCCTCCTCGGGCACGACGATGCCCGTCGTGGCGGACTGCCGGGAAACGATGCGGGCCCGCACCAGCTGGCCCGGCTGGAGCACCCCGCCCCCTCCGGCCAGCGACAGGACGACGGTGGCCGATCGCGTCTGTTCGTTGACGCCAGGCGTCACCGAGCGCACGATGGCAGAGCGCGTCTCCCCGCTGGTCGTCTCGATCACGGCCTGGTCACCCGGCTGGATGCGTCGCGCATCCATGGCCGTCACCGCCGCCTCGACCTGGATGCGGCTTGGATCGGCGATGCGGAAAAGCTCCGTCTCGGGCTGCACGAAGGCGCCCAGGCTTGCGTTCATCGCCGTGATGCGTCCGCTGATCGGGCTGATCACCGCCACATAGCGTCCATCGCGTGAGACGTCGGCCGCGCCCGCGGCGGTCGCGGCGCGCCTGGCCTCTGCCTCGGCGGCGACAAGCTCCGCCTGCGCGGTCTCATAGTCCTGGCGCGGGCTGACCTTCTGCTCGAAGAGCCGCCGTTCCCGGGCGGCCACCTTGCGCGCCAGGTCGGCCTTCGCGGCCGCGACGCTGCGTTCAGCGGCGATCTGAGCGGCCTCGCGGCTCTCGACGAGGGCCAGGGTCTCGCCGGCGCGGACGGGGTCGCCCAGACGCTTGTTGATGCGCGCGATCGAGCCGGCCGCCCGGGCGGTCAGCGCCGCCTGCCCGGACGGTTCGGCCTCGACGGTGGCTTGCGCGACGATTTCGCCGGCGATTCCGCTGGTCGCCACTGTCTGCACCTGGACACCGGAGGCGGTGATCCGTTCCGGGCCCATGACGAGGGTGTCGGCCGCATGTGCCGCGCCTGCCGCCTCTCCCTCTTCGGGCGCTTCGGCGGCGGTTGGTGGTTTTGGGGTGGTGAGTTTGGCGGCGGTGAAGCCGATGCCGGTGGCGGCGACGAGGGCGG
>NZ_LSJI01000127.1 GCF_001557235.1 Phenylobacterium sp. CCH9-H3
CCAGCTCGGCCTGCTTGGCCTGGTATTCCTTGCTCATCTCCTTGGCGTAGCCGCCCTCGGTCTGGGCGTTCGCGAACTCCTCATCCTCGACGGCGATGAACTTGGCCCCCAGGCTCTCGACCTGTTCCTTTGTCGCCGGCCGCACGTCGGTGGCGGTGACCACGGCGCCGAGACGCCGGGCCGTGGCGATGGCCTGCAGGCCCGCGACGCCGACGCCCATGATGAAGATCTTCGCCGGCGCCACCGTGCCCGCCGCCGTCATCATCATCGGCAGCGCCTTGCCGTAGGCCTCGGCGCCTTCGATCACGGCGCGGTAGCCGGCCAGGTTGGCCTGGGACGACAGCGCGTCCATCACCTGCGCGCGGGTGATCCGCGGCACAAACTCCATGGCGAACGAGGTCGCGCCGGCCTTGGCCAGGGCGTCCACCGTCGCCTTCTCGTTGAAGGCGTTCAGCAGGGCCACCACGTAGGCGCCGGACTTCAACGCCTTGACCTCATCGGCCTCGGGCGCGCGCACCTTGAACAGCACGTCGGCCTTGGCGAGCGCGTCCTTGGCGGTCTTGGCGATCCTGGCGCCGGCGGCTTCGTAGTCGGCGTCGGCGATCGAGGCGCCCGCGCCCGCGCCGGACTCGACGACCAGCTCGAACCCGGCGCCGACCAGCTTCTTCACCGTCTCGGGTGTCGCGGCCACCCGCGTCTCGCCGGCCTTGCGCTCTTTGGTGACGGCGATCATCGGCATCAGTTGGAATTCCCCGAAATCAGCGGCCGCCTGGAGCCCTGTTCGACCCCCGCGGAGCCTGGGGCGGTCCCGCCAGCCCGGCACGCCAAGCTGCCATCGGCGATCCCGGCCGCGGCGTCTGTCCCAGACCTCCGGGACAGCGACAAAAAGGGCTGTGCTTGCCGCCGCCCGATGGGGCTTTGACGGCCTGTCCCACCGGTGAGGGACAGACGCCCGGCGCGGATTCCGGAACCTGACCTACGCAAGCTCAGGACCCGTGGTCCGGGGGCGACGGCGATGCGTGAGAGAGGTCGGATCCGCGATATGAATGGCGACGGCGGCGCGGGCAGCGAGCAACTTTATCTCGTTCAGGGCGGAGCTTCCCAGCTCTCGGCCGGACGCCGCTTCCGGGCGTTGCTGGAGCGAGGCGGGCTGTTGCGCCTGCCTGGCGCGCACAACGGACTGGCCGCCCTGCAGGCGCGCCGCGCCGGCTTCGAGGCGGCCTACCTGTCGGGGGCAGCCATGACCGCGTCGATGGGACTGCCGGACCTCGGCATCATCACGGTCGATGAGGTGGCCTTTTTCATCCGCCAGGTCTCGCGCGCCTCCGGCCTGCCCGTCCTTGTCGATGGCGACACAGGCTACGGCGAAGCGCTGAACGTCATGCACATGGTGCGCACGTTCGAAGAGGCCGGCGCAGGCGCCGTGCACATCGAGGACCAGATCCTCCCGAAGAAGTGCGGCCACCTCAACGACAAGAAGTTGGCTACCCCCGAAGAGATGGCGGTGAAGGTCAACGCCGCCGCGCGCGCCCGGCGCGATCTGGTCCTTATCGCACGGACCGATGCAGCCGCCTCCGAAGGGATTGCCGGCGCGGTGGCGAGGGCGAGGCTGTACGTCGAGGCCGGCGCGGACGCCATCTTCCCCGAGGCGCTGACGACGGTGGAGATGTTCCGGGAATTCCGGAAGGGGCTGCCGGATGTCCCCCTGCTCGCCAACATGACCGAGTTCGGGCGTACGCCCGCGCTGACGGCGGACGAGTTCGAGAGCCTTGGCTATCAGATGGTGATCTGGCCGGTCAGTTCGCTGCGCGTCGCCGCCAAGGCGCAGGAACGGCTCTACGCCACGCTGGCCCGCGAAGGCGCGGTCGGCAACCAGCTCGCCGAAATGCAGACGCGAGCCGAACTCTACGAGACGATCAACTATCACGGTTACGAGGCGCTGGACTCCTCGATCGTCACCACTGTGATCCCATGAGCACGGGCCGGGCCCACAAGCGGGCGGCCAACGTCCGGCCGCGCTGCGCCTCCGGCCTGCGCCCTCTGCGCCCAGCGTTCAGCACGACCCACCAGGAGCCGGAATGACCGAGCTATCGACGCCTATCTCCGGTTCTTACGACCGCCTCGGCCCTCCGGCCGGCGCCCGCATGGTCATTGCGGGCGGTTGCGGCGGAATTGGGCGCGCACTGACCGCCGCCGCGCTCGAGCTCGACCTCAGGGTCACCGTGCTCGACCTCGCGCGTTCGATCGATGCGTTCCCTCCCACCGACGGGGTCGAGGCGATCGCGGTGGACGCCACCGACGACACGAGCGTGGGCGCCGCATTTGCGCAGTTGGGCGAGCGGCACGGCGCCATCGACAGCCTGATCAACCTCGTCGGCTTTCGCAATCAGCTCGCCCGCTTCGACAAGATTCCGATGGATGAGTGGGACCACGTGCTCGCCGGGAACCTCCGGTCGGCGGTCTTGCTCTGTCGAGAGGCGACGCCGCTGCTGTTGGCGGGCGGCGGAGGCACAATCGTCAATGTCGCCTCCGCGATGGCGACCTGGGCTGCGCCGCAGCACGCGCCCTACGCGGCGGCCAAGGCGGCCGTCCTGACCTTCACCCGCTCCGTGGCCATTGAACTGGCGCCGCTGGTCCGGGCCAACGCCGTGGCGCCGAGCGCTGTGGACACGGACTTCCACAGGGGGGGGACCGGGCGGGACACGATCGAGGACTCTGCCAACGACCCCAACATCTTCGCGGCCGGCGTGCCCATGGGCCGGATCGCGAGCGCCGACGACATCGTGGGCCCGACCTTGTTCTTCGCTGGCCCGCACTCCCAGTTCGTGACCGGTCAGACCCTGCTGGTGAACGGCGGCAAATGGTAGGCGTGCGCCCTTGGAGTCCTCGCCCGGCGCATCGCCTGATGGAGGAAGCCCATGGCTGAGGCCGTGATGTCCGACGCCCGCGAACGGGCGGAGATTCAAGAACAGCTTCGCGCTCACAACATCGCCGTCGCACAGCCGACCGACCCGCCTCTGTTCACGGCTGCGCCGGTCTCGTCGATGCAGCCCTACCATTGGAAAGCCGCCGACCTGGCGCGCCTCCTGGAGCTGATCGGCGGCAAGCTCAAGCTCGAAGCCGGCGGCATGCGACGCACGCTTCGCTTGGCCAACCCCGGCTTGCCGTACGGCACGACGCCCACCTTCTGGTGCTCCATCCAGTACATCCACCCCGGCGAGGTGGCGACCAGTCACCGCCACGCAGCCACCGCGCTGCGCTTCGTGATGCAGGGTTCGGGCACCGAGACCACGGTCGATGGCGAACTCTACATGATGCGCCAGGGCGACCTCGTGCTGACGCCCAGCTGGACCTGGCACGACCACGAGAACGTCAGCCCCACCCCCATGGTCTGGCTGGATGTGCTCGACATCTCGCTCGTGCGCGCCCTGAACGCGACCTTCTTCGAGCCCCTCGACCTGCCCCGCCAGCCGGTTGCGCAGCAGTCGGACCGCTCGTTCCGCCAATTCGGGAGTGGGATCATGCGTCCGGTGGACGCGAAGGCCACGCGGCTGGCCAGCCCGGTGCTCGCCTATGCCTGGGACCGCGCGGTGCAAGCGCTCGAAGCGGCGTCGGCGCTCGAGCCGGATCCCTACGACGACATCATCCTGGAGTATCAAAATCCGCTCACCGGCGGGTCCGCGCTGCCGACG
>NZ_LSJI01000128.1 GCF_001557235.1 Phenylobacterium sp. CCH9-H3
CCGCGGCGCCGCCCCCGGCCGCCCCGCCGCCGGCCGTCGAACCCCGCGCCGCCGAACCGGCCCGCGCGTCGGCTCCGGTGCGCACGGCCCGCGCCCGGCCCGCCGCCGCTGCGCCGAGCGCCACGTCGCAGGGCGTGAACGCCAGCACCACCGCCGCTCTGCCCGACGGCCCGCAGCCCTACTCCAGCCTGAGCCCGGGCGTGGCGGCGCCGACTCAGGTGAACCCGCCCCTGGTGACCCTGCCGCCCGCCAGCGAAGCGCCGGCCGCCATCCCGCAGACGCCGCCCACCACGGCCCCGGAACCGACGACGACGCCGGAGGCCACGCCGCCCACCGAGTCCCCGACCCTGTAAGCGGCGACCCGACCGTTGGGGGAAGGGCGCAGCCGAGAGGCTGCGCCCTTCTGCATTTCCCTCTCGCCGCGGAACTCCAGTATCCTGTCCGCAAAAGAAACAGGACTGCGGGAGGACGACGATGGCCGACGGCGCTGAAAGCGGCGCCTACGATGTTGCGATCGTGGGCGCAGGCTTCTCCGGGCTCTACATGCTGCACCGTTTGCGAGAGCTAGGCCTGTCGGCCCGGGTCTTCGAGGCAGGCGCCAGTGTCGGCGGCACCTGGTACTGGAACCGCTATCCCGGCGCGCGGGTGGATATCGAGAGCCAGGAGTACTGCTACTCGTTCTCGCCCGAGCTGGATGCGGAATGGACGTGGAGCGAGCGCTACGCCGCCCAGCCGGAGCTGCTGGCCTATCTGAACCATGTGGCCGACCGCTTCCACCTGCGCCCGGACATCCAGCTCGAGACCAGGGTCACCGCCGCCCACTACGACGAGGCGGCCCGGCGCTGGACGGTGACCACCGACCGCGGCGAGCGGGTGACGGCGCGGCACGTGGTGATGGCGACGGGTTGCCTCTCGGTGGCCAAGGAGCCGGACATGCCTGGCGCGGGCAGCTTCGCGGGCGCCAGCTATCACACCCACCGCTGGCCCGAAGGCGGCGTCGATTTCACCGGCCAGCGGGTGGCGGTGATCGGGACCGGCTCGTCCGCCATCCAGGCGATCCCGCAGATCGCGGCCCAGGCCGCGCATCTGACCGTCTTTCAGCGAACGCCGAACTTCAGCGTGCCGGCGCACAATGGGCCGACGGACCCGGCCGTGGCCGCCGACTGGTTCGCCAACCGGGCGCAGTATCGGCAGGAGGCGCGGGACGCCGGCTTCGCCATCCGCGCGGTGCGTCAGGCGGAGGAGACGGCGCTGGCGGCCACGCCCGAAGCACGGGCCGCCGCCTTCGAGGCGCGTTGGGCCCACGGCGGATTCTGCCTGCTGGGCGCCTACAGCGACCTGATCTTCGACAAGGCGGCCAACGACACGGCCGTGGCCTTCGTGGCCGACAAGATCCGCGGCCTGGTGGAGGACCCGGCCACCGCCGAGAAGCTGATCCCCAAGACCTATCCCATCGGCTCGAAGCGGATGTGCGTCGACACCGGCTACTACCAGACCTTCAACCGGTCCAACGTCTCGCTGGTCGACCTGATCGAGACGCCCATCGAGGCCATCACGCCGGCCGGCGTGCGGACCACGGCGGGCGAGGAGGCGTTCGACGCCATCGTCTACGCCATCGGGTTCGACGCCATGACCGGGGCGCTCTCGAAGATCGACATCCGCGGCAAGGGTGGCGCGGCGCTTAAGGACCGCTGGGCCGAGGGGCCGAAGAGCTACCTCGGCCTGATGGTGGCCGGCTTCCCCAACCTGTTCATCGTCACCGGGCCGGGCAGCCCCTCGGTGCTGTCCAACATGGCGGTGTCCATCGAACAGCACGTGGAGTGGATCTCGGACTGCATCGCCTGGATGGGCGAGCGGCAGGCCGGCGCCATCGAGGCGAGCGACGCGGCGCAGGAGGCCTGGGTCGCGCACGTGAACGAGGTGGCCGACCTGACGCTCTACCCCCAGGCCAACTCCTGGTACCTGGGCGCCAACGTGCCGGGAAAGCCCAGGGTCTTCATGCCCTACATCGGCGGCTTCCCGGCCTATCGCGAGAAGTGCGCCGAGGTGGCGGCCAAGGGCTACGAGGGCTTCGAGGTGACGCCGGGCGGGGCCTGACTATTCCTCGCCGATGCCGAGGAGTTCGATCTCGAACAGCAGGGTGCTGTTGGCGGGGATGGGGTCGCGGTGGCGGTCGCCGTAGGCGATGGGGCCGGGGATGACGAATTCCCAGGTCTCGCCTACGCGAATCATCGGCACGCCTTCCTGCCAGCCCTGGATCAGCCGCGGCAGGGGGAAGGTCGCCGGCTCGCCGCGGGCGCGGGAGCTGTCGAACACGCGGCCGTCGATGAAGCGGCCCACATAGTGGATGGTCACGGTGTCGGTGGGGACCGGGCGGAGCGCGGACGCCTTGGCCGCCTTGACGCGATGGGCCTGCAGGCCGGATGGCGTGACGATCCAGCCCGGGCGGGCCTTGGACCAGGCCTCGTACGCCTTCTGCCCCTGCTCCCACTGTTCCTGCGGCGTGCCGGTATAGGTCACGGGC
>NZ_LSJI01000129.1 GCF_001557235.1 Phenylobacterium sp. CCH9-H3
GGACCACCCTCACCCCCGCCGAACAGGCCGCCGTCGCCGCCGAGACCCGCCGCCTGGCCGCCGGCCGCCCGATCCTCCCGGTCCCCTCCACCGCCCTGATCGCCGTGGCGCGGCGGTAGGGGGCGCCGAGCCCTCCGGGATCACCAACGGCAATCCCCTCCCCCTCCCGTTCGTCATCCCGGGCGCAGCGCTCGCCAGAGCGCGAAGACCCGGGACCCAGCAGACGCAACCTCGAAGCCGCCATCGATCGCCACCCCGGATCGACCGCCGCCCTTCACCTCCTCTCCCCCCGAGCGAAGCGAAGAGCGGGGAGAGGGTAGGGAGAGGGGCGGCCCAGGCCCTTCCGCCCCCGCTCCATCTTCAGCCAGAAGCCATGCCCGCCGCCCGCGCGTGGGGGAGAGGAGATGCGCCAGCGCTCCGCCCCGGCGCGCCGTCAGCCAGGCATCCCCACCGGGGATACTCCCCGCCCTGAAATCCATGGTTGATGCGAGCCTTGGGGTCCGGCGCTGTCAGGGACGACGCCCGCCGGGCGTCGCCGCCCCGCGGCGGGCCTCCGGCCCGTCCTTGAGAGCGCCGGACCCCAAGGCAAACTCCGTCCATGGATTGA
>NZ_LSJI01000013.1 GCF_001557235.1 Phenylobacterium sp. CCH9-H3
TAGTCGGACCGAGCGCCGCCGTAACGTTCTCCGTCGTCCTGGTACAGTCTCGCGGCCATGTATGGTTTCACACGCCAGGCATTGGCCCAGGGCGCGTCAGGCGCGACGGGGGGGCCGTAAGGCTGCGCCGAGGCCGCCGCGGCGATGGTCAGAACAGTCGCCGCCGCGGCGGCGGCAAGAAGGCATTGCATGGGATGCTCCTTGGAGGCGCCGACGTGAGGTCGGCGAACAGGAGCTTTGTCGCCCACGCGCATGTCCTGGACAGCAAGCGGACGTGACATCGGGTTTAGAGATCCCCGAGCACACTGAGGGTTCCGCAGGACCCGGCGCGTAACTCCTTTAACAGAGCTGGCAAGGCAACCCCTGCGGTCCGCATGAAGTCCCGATCAAATCACGAGTTCGCCCGCGGCCGCGGGCCGCTGTTTTGGGCTGCAGCGGTCCTTGTCGCTGCAGCCATTCTCGGACTGACGGCGTATGACATCTTCGCAGCTAGCAGGCCAAAGGCCGATGATCGGATCTGGGTTTCCGACTCTCATCGCGATTTCCACGGGATCGTACCCGGACCGCAGCGCTAGTGGACGGGGCCGAAGTCCTCGACGTGGGCCGCGAAGCAATCTGGCTGACCGTGCAGATATCGGCGCCGGTTTTGATCGTCGGCCTGGTTGTCGGTGTTGCGATCGGGCTTGTGCAAGCCTTGACACAGATCCAGGAGCAAACACTCGTGTACGCGCCGAAGATCGTTGCGATCTTCGTCGCGCTCCTGATCTTTCTGCCGATGATGGCCACCCAGATGAAAAGCTTCATGGAGCACATCGCTCAGCGTATCTCTGCGATGTAGCGACACCGCCGGCCCCAAACCCGAGCACATTGAACGGAATTCACGGTCGAGACAGGTAACGCCGACGGCGCGCGCGTTAGTCTCAAAAATCTCAGAGGGAGAGTAAACCGATGCAGCTGATGGGGTGGGACCTAAGACATCCGAGGACGCATCTCGGCGTCGTCGTTGTACTTGGCGCCGCTGGACTGCTTGTGGCGATAGCCGTTGGCGTGACCATCGGACTTGGACTTTACAATATCGGCGCTGACGCCCCTCACACACGGCCCGTCTACACGGTGCTGGAGATCCTTCGCGACCGCTCCATCAGCGCCCGGGCGGCCGGCATCAAATCGCCGGTGAGCTTGGATGATCCGAAGCGGATCGCGAGCGGCGCCGGCCTCTATGCCGAGATGTGCAGCGGCTGCCACCTCGCGCCCGGGCTCGCAAAGACGGAGATGAGCCAGGGCCTCTATCCGCAAGCGCCAGAGCTCTGGCGGAACGCCGATTTGACTGCGAGCGAGCAGTTCTGGGCTATCAAGCACGGCATCAAGATGACAGCCATGCCCGCTTGGGGGCGCAGCCACAGCGACGAGCTGATCTGGGACATGGTGGCCTTCGTGCGGCAACTGCCCAAAATGTCCCCGGCACAGTACCAAGCCGCTATCAACAGCGCCCCGGCCGGCCACGACGAGATGATGAAGCAAGGTGGCGGCATGCCTGGGATGACCATGCCAGGGATGATGGCCCCATCCGCGCAATCCGATGGTCATGCAGGCGACCGCCACTGAGCCCCACAGCAGCAACCATCTCGCGGATTGCGGGCGTCCGATGAGTGACATCTTCGATTGTCTCATTCTTGGCGCGGGGCCCGCGGGCCTTACCGCTGCGCTCTACCTACGGCGGTTTCGTCGCAGCGTCTTGGTCGCCGACGCGGGACACAGTCGCGCGGCGCTGATCCCACGCAGTCACAACGTGCCCGGTTTTCCTGGAGGCGTCCGGGGGCCGGACTTGCTGTCGCGGCTTCGAGAACAGCTGGCGCCGTTCGACCCTGTTGAGTGGGCCGGACGGGTGGCGGGATTGGACCGGGTCGATGGCGACCTTTGGCGCGCCGAGCTGGAGGAAAGGACGGTGTTCGGCCGGACCGTCCTGTTCGCCACCGGGGTCATCGACCGGCGGCCGCCGATCCCGCAACCAGAGCGCGCCATCCAGAGCGGGCTCCTCCGGTTCTGCCCGATCTGCGACGGGTTCGAAGCCTTGCTGGACAGGATCGCCGTGATCGGGGGCGACGAACACGCCGCACGCGAGGCGCTGTTCCTACGTGCTTACAGTCCGAGCATCAGCGTTCTCGTCCTGGGCCCCAACCATTCGGTTTCCCGGTCCAGCCGGGAAATGCTCGAAGCGGCGGGCGTCCCGCTGGTTCCTGTGCAGCCGGGCAGTTTGAGCGTCCAGGACGACCGGCTGCACGCCAGACGGATGGACGGATTGGCCCTCGAGCCCTTCGACGTGGCGTACGGCGCCCTGGGCGTTGAGCCGCAGTCGGACCTGGCCGCGGCGATCGGTGTCGTTGTCGACGATTCGGGCTGCATTCTCGTCGATGAGCACCAGCGCACGTTTGTACCGAACGTCTACGCGGCGGGAGACGTCGCCCGTGGCCTTGATCAGATCAGCGTGGCTGTCGGTGAGGCGGCGATCGCCGCGACCGCGATCCACAATAGCCTCCCGCCTCTTCGGGTCGTCCATGGCTGAGGCGCCTGCCGCTGGCGGCTAGGCGTTGCTCGCACGTGGCGCTGGCCGGCTGCTTTGTCGTGGCCTCTCGCCGCGATCAGCGCCTCTTGACCTGGGTTTCAGCACGCTGTCGGGTTTCAACGCCGTTTGGCTCGCCATCACTTTATCCATTGGTCCAAGGGTTGGCGTACCGGCGCCGCGTATCCTTAGCGAGGGTGAGGAGTGCGCAGATGAGCGACGGCCTGGACCGGATGTTGGCGGAGCTGGCGGCGGCTCCGAGCGAACTAGCGTTTGAGAACATTGAGACAGCAGTGCTACGCCGGATTGGGGTTCTGCGGCAGGAAGCGCGCATGGTGCGGGAGCTCGTACCGGTACGGGTCGCCTCCCTCGTGCTGGCGCTAGCGATGGGCGTCACGACCGGGGCCGCGCTGGCCGCATCGGCCATGCTCACACCGACCCCCTACGCGGTACTGTCCAGCGTCGGCCACTTCGCCCCGTCGACGCTCCTCGAGGGGCGACACTGAAGGTGAGGCTCAAACACTGTCGGTCCGCGACGGCGCGGACGCGTCGCTCAACGCTCGACCTGGCCGCAGAGCCGCTTCAGGTCCTTGTGAGCAGCGCCTATGGGCTGACACAACCGTGATATCCCCGCTGCCACCGGAGCCGCTGTCGCGGCGTTGGCGCACGGCCGCAGCCGCAGTCGGTCAGCCAGGCCGCGGCTGCCTCGCATCTGACCCGGGGGTATGCGCTCACGGCCGGTGATTCGAGGACTGGCGCAGGGCGATCATGACACCACAGGAGAGCCGAGGCCGTGATCAATCCATTCTTCATGTTCGCCACAGGTATCGAGAACAGCATCCCGACCCTGGATCAAGGACGGGTGCGTGTCGACGAAATGGAGAAGTGCGGCTTCTACAGCCAATGGAAGACCGACTTTGACCTCGTCGAGGATTTGGGTGTGCGTTTCCTGCGCTTTGGACCGCCGCTGCACAAGACATACCTCGGGCCGAACCGTTTCGACTGGGAGTTCGCCGACCTCACCCTTGCCGACCTCAAGCGCCGCGACGTCGTGCCGATTATCGACCTCTGCCATTTCGGCGTACCCGACTGGCTCGGTAATTTCCAGAATCCGGACTTCCCCGAGCAGTTCGCGCGCTACGCCAGGGCCTTCGCCGAGCGCTATCCTTGGGTGCAGCTCTATACGCCGGTCAACGAGATGTTCATCTGCGCCACCTTCTCCGCTCTCTATGGCTGGTGGAACGAGCAGCAGACCAGCGACCGGGCCTTCGTGACGGCTTTGAAGCATCTGGTGCGCGCCAACCTGCTCGCCATGCATGAAATCGTACGCGTGAGGCTGGACGCCATCTTCATTCAAAGCGAGTCCTCGGAGTATTTCCACGCCGACACCCCGGCCGCCATACGTCCCGCGGAGCTGATGAACGCCCGGCGTTTTCTTTCGCTCGACCTTAACTACGGTAAGAGAGTCGAGTCTGAGATGTACGAGTACCTGATGGACAACGGTATGAGCCGTGAAGAATACCACTTCTTCATGCACAGTCATCTGCGCCATCACTGCATTATGGGTACCGACTATTACATCACCAATGAACACCGGGTGGCGGAGGACGGCCGCACCTGGGCTGCGGGGGACGTGTTCGGCTACGACGAGATCACCCGTCAGTATCATGACCGCTACAGACTGCCGGTGATGCACACCGAGACCAACCTGCGGCAAGGTCCGCAGGGGCAGGAGGCGGTCGAGTGGCTATGGCGCCAGTGGGCCAACGTGCTCAGGGTGCGCAACACAGGCGTCCCCACAGTCGGCTTCACCTGGTATTCGCTCACCGACCAGGTTGATTGGGACAGTGCGCTGCGCGAGACCCGGGGCGCCGTCAATCCGCTGGGTCTCTACGACCTTGGCCGCAACATTCGCCCGGTTGGCCGCGCCTATAAGGAGCTCATCGCCGAGTGGCAGGACGTGCTGCCCGCCCAGAGTCTCTGCCTGACCGTGCCCATCGTGCTGCCGAGCGAGACCGACGAGCCCTATGTTCAACGCCGGCGCGACTGGATGCGGCAGTACATGGCGCGGCGCGAGCAACAGGATCCGCAGTCTGGCGGGCGTTCGGCTTGACTTCAGATTGCGTCGTCCGCGCAGCCGAACCGCGGCAAGCGCGTTGCTGCGGGAGCTTAGGTTCTCAGCGAAGGCGCTCTCGACATGCGGTTTGCGGACAAGGTCGTGATTGTCACCGGATCGACGTCGGGGATTGGACTGGCGACCGCGGCGGCTTTCGCCGCCGAGGGGGCGCAGGTCACCCTTGTCGGCCGCGGACGGGAAAAGGGACAGGCAGCTCAAAGCGCCGTCGAGGCGCGCGCCCAGGACGGGGGTGGCGCGATGTTCGTCCCGGCGGACCTGTCGCGTCCGGAAGAAGCCCGCAGGGTGGTGTCTGCGACCCTCGAGCGCCATCGGCGCGTGGACGTGCTGGTGAACAATGCGGCCATGATGACGTTCGCGCCAATCCTCGATCTGCCGGAAGCTGACTGGGACCGTGTGATCGCCGTCAACCTCAAGGCCGCGTTCCTGCTCGCCCAAGCCGCAGCCCCACACATGCCGCCCGGCGGCTCCATTGTGAACGTCTCATCCGTGCATGCGCAGGCCACCGGTCCGCTGGTCGTCCCCTACGCGGCCTCGAAGGGTGGGCTGGAAGCGTTCACCCGAGGACTGGCGATGGAATTGGATTCCCGACAAATCCGCGTCAACGCTGTGCGGCCCGGCGCTGTCGACACCCCGATGCTGTGGGAGAATCCGAATGTGAAATCTGGTCTGGAGGCGGTGGACCGAGCCGAGGTGGGCGCGCCGGAACAGATTGCTGCGGCGATTCTGTTCCTCGCCTCGAACGAGGCTGGCTTCGTCAATGGCGCTGTGCTGAGCGCCGACGGCGGCCGACTCGCCCAGTTGGGCGGCGCCAAGCGCGCCTGAGATGGCGCGGGCACGCGCCAGATCGCCGGCCGAGACAAGAAAACGACTGAGTCTTGCTGGATGACCCCCTGCTGGCGCGTATCCCTCAAGATGGGGTCAGACGACAAGGCAAAGGGAGCGCACGATGGCCGAACGCGAAGTGGTGCTGGTGACCGGTGGCAGCGGCTTCATCGGCAGCGCCGTGATCAAGCGCTTGGCGCAGGACTATCGCGTTGTGGCGCTGGACCGCGCAGGTCCGCCGGACCCGCCCACAGAGGCGGAAGCGGTCGACTTCGACCTCGGCACCGACGAAGGGGTCTCCAACGCCCTGGAGACAGTTCGCGCTCGCTTCGGTGGAAGGATCGCTTCTGTCGTGCACCTGGCCGCCTACTTCGACGTCTCCGGCAAGCCCAACCCGATGTACGACAAGATCACGGTCCAGGGGGCGCGACGGCTGGTCGAAGGCCTGCAGCGGTTTGAGGTCGGCCAGTTCATCCTCGCCAGCACCATGCTGGTGCACCAGCCGACAGACCGGCCGGACAAGACCATCAACGAAGACTCGCCCATCTCGCCGGGGTGGGCCTATCCGGAATCGAAGGTCCGGACCGAAGCTCTGGTGCGCCAGGAACACGGCCACATCCCGGTCGTGATGCTCCGCATCGCCGGGGTCTACGATGACCTTGCCCACTCCCCGTTCATCGCCGAGCACGTGGCGCGGATCTACGAGCACCGGCTGACCGCGCACGTCTACCCCGGCATGCTCTGCGCCGGGCAGGCGTTCGTCCATCTTGACGATCTGATCGAGGCGATCGCCAAGCTTGTCACGCGGCGAAGCGAGCTGCCGACCGAGCTTCCCCTTCTGCTCGGAGAGCCCGAAGCGCTCGGTTATAGCGAGGTCCAAGACATCATCGGACAGGCGCTGCATGGGGAGGACTGGGAGACGATCCGCATTCCTAAGCCTGTGGCCAAGCTAGGCGCCTGGTTGCAGACGGAGGCGTTGGGGGACGATGAGTTCGTGAAGCCGTGGATGGTCGACCAGTCGAACGATCATTACGTCCTGGATATCACCCGCGCTCGAACCCTGCTCGATTGGGTCCCGCAGCATAGCCTCAGGGCGACCCTGCCGAAGATCGTCGACGCATTAAAGCGCGACCCAACGGGCTGGTACGAGACCAACGAGCTCGACCCGTCGGTCGTCGCCTGGACGCGCCCTGACAGCGCGTCGCACGAACGCGACGCTGGCGCGACCCACGCAGGCGGCGGCGAGCCTCTGAAGCACGACAAGATGCAAGCGCCTGAAACCCTCGTGGCCCCGACGGCACAGCACGCAATGCACGGCGGCGGCGGCGGCGGACATGACCACATGGCGATGATGGAAGCCGACGCCCGCCGCGTGCGATGGGCGCATTTCGCCAATATCGGCCTGGGGCTGTGGCTCGCCGCTAGCCCACTGATCTACGACGGAATGGGGGCCGCGGCGGCGAGCCCGCTCGTGCAGGCGGTGAGCGATGATCGGGGGCTGGCCGGCCTAGATGCGCGGGCCACGGCGCTGGTCCTAAGCGATCTCCTGAGCGGGCTAGCAATCGCCACCTTCGGCGCGCTCTCGCTCTCGAAACGCACCGCCTGGTTCGCCCAATGGGCCAACACCTTTGTGGGCCTTTGGCTGCTCTTCGCGCCGATGCTGTTCTGGACGCCGAGCGCCGCGCAATACCTCAACGACACTCTCGTGGGCGTGCTGGTGATCGCCTTCTCGGTGCTGATCCCGATGATGCCCGGCATGAGCATGGCCGGGATGATGGACCCGAAGAATATCCCACCCGGCTGGACCTACTGTCCCTCGACCTGGGCGCAGCGTCTGCCGATTGCCCTGCTGGGACTGGTCGGCCTGCTGATCTCGCGTGTACTCACCGCTTATCAGCTGGGGCACATCGACGCGGTGTTCGAGCCCTTCTTTGGCGGCGATCCCGTGAACCTGAAGAACGGCACGGAAGAGATCATCTCCTCCTCAGTGTCCAAGGCCTGGCCAATCCCCGATGCCGGCTTGGGGGCCATCAGCTACACGCTCGAGATCTTGATGGCGGTCATGGGCGGCCGCGACCGCTGGCGGACGATGCCGTGGATGGTGACCTTCTTCGGCATCCTGGTCATCCCGCTGGGTGTGGTCAGCATCTACTTCATCATCATTCAACCCATCGTTATCGGAACCTGGTGCACGCTCTGCCTCTTCGCGGCCCTGGCGATGTTGATCATGATCCCGTTCGCGCTGGATGAGGTGATCGCCACGGGCCAGTATCTCTGGTGGGTGCGTTGCACCGGCAAGCCGGTAATCCGTACCTTTTTCCGGGGCGGCCCCGTGGGCGCCGGCGGGGTTGACGAGGCGGACGCCCTGTCGAGCCCAGCCGCGTTCTGGAAGGATTCCGTCCGGGGGATGACCCTCCCCTGGACGCTCGGGGCGAGCGTCGCCATCGGAGCGCTCCTGATGCTGACCCGGGTCGTGTTCGGAGCCTCCGGCGAGATGGCCAACAGTGACCACGTGGTGGGCGCGCTCGTGATCACCGTCGCAATCATCGCCACCTCGGAGGTGGCCCGTCCGCTTCGACTGGCCAATGCGGCGCTTGGAGCCTGGCTCGTCGCCGCGCCCTTCCTGCTCAGCGGAGATACGCTGGCGGGCCAGATCGCCAGCATCGTGTTGGGCCTCGCCCTCGTCGGCCTCAGCTTGCCGCGCGGACGGCGCAGCCAGGAGCGCTACGCAAACTGGGACAAGTGGGTGGTCTGATCGGCATACCGGTCCGAAGACATCATCGATACGCGCAGCAGCGTGCCTAAGCTGTCGACGCCCCGTCCCGATGGCAGGGAGTGGCCCGAACTCGCCTGCGGTCATTAAGCTGCATAGGAAACAGCTAGAACAACGCTAGACCACGGAACTTCCTGTCGGCAAGACGAGTTGCAGGTTCGCGTCGCCCTTCCAAATTGAGCGGCAACAAACGTTCCAACCGCAGCAATCTTCAGCAGGACCTACCATGTCGCACAAGCTCTCCCATAACTGGAAGGATACACCGCTCCAAGACTTGGCCAATGAGTACATGGCCGCCGAAGGTCTGACGTTTGACTTCGATGCCGGCCGCGAGCGGTACGACTATCAAATCGCTATCGGCGATGAAGGGCGCGACGTGCTGGGCGGACGTGGTGACCGGGACCACTTGTGGGGACTGGGCGGCGACGACCAAATCTCCGGCTCACGCCAAAACGACGTTCTCTACGGCGACCAGGGCCAGGACACTCTCAGCGGCGGAGATGGCGCCGATCGACTGACCGGCGGCAGCGGCGGCGACC
>NZ_LSJI01000130.1 GCF_001557235.1 Phenylobacterium sp. CCH9-H3
GCCGGCTCGATGCGGCGTCCACGCCAGGGCGGCCGGCGAGTTTTGGCACAGCCTGGGGGTCTCCCCGCAGAAGGGGTCGGCAGAGACCTTGGGCTCGGCCGAAGGGGAAGGCCTTCCCCCCGCGTAGGATAATGAAATGTTTATCGTGTTCAGAGGTCAGCCGTTAAGCGAACAGCGATTACCATCAGCGTTGGCGAAGTGTGTTCCTGGGTGACCCGTCGTTGCTGCGCTTTCAGAACGAAATTCTACGAATGATCGCGAACGGTGAGCCGCTCTTCGACACGATGCGGCAACTTTGCTTGCGGGTCGAAAAGACGTGGCCCGGTGTGCTCTGTTCGGTGTTCGCCATCGATCGAACGGGCGCAATGCGGCCGTTAGCGGCACCGAGCTTCCCGGAAGCCTATAGCCAGGCGCATGACGGGGTTGCGATCGGCCCCAACACCGATGCACCCGGGAGAGCCGCGTCTTCGCGCAAGCCAGTGCTGCTGGAGGATCTAGCGTCCGACCCTCGCGCCTCCCATAGTGCGGCGATCATTCATGGACTTGGCGTATCGGCGTGTTGGTCACTGCCTGTGCTTGGGGCGGCAGGCGACACGCTAGCGGTGCTGAACCTCTATTTTCACGGTGCGCGCCAGGTCGCAGATGTCGAGCGAGACGTGGCTGAAGCTTGCGTAGAACTCTGCGAGACAGCCTTCCGCAGACACGAGAGTACGCTCGATCGGGATCGTCGAGCGAATGTCGATGCGTTGACCGGTTTGGCCAACAGGGCAGCCTATAACGGCGCGATGGCTCAGCTTCGCTGCGACGATGTCGGGTCGTGGGCACTGTTCATCATCGACCTCGACAACCTCAAGATCGTCAACGACACGTTCGGCCATCTGGCGGGCGACGCTCTGATCCGTGCCGCGTCGGCGCGTATCGCTCGCGCGATGGCGCCGGACGTCACCTATCGGATAGGAGGCGACGAATTCGCGGTCATCCTCCAGCAGCCGACAAATGTCGCCGACCTGAATGCTGCGGCCGAACGCGTCTTCGACGAGCTTGAGGTGGCGGCGGACTGCGACGGACACACCGTCGTACCTCGCGCGACCATCGGCGGCGCGACGTTGAGCAAGACCGAACGCACAGCGACGAGCGTCGGAGAAGCGGCCGACTTCGCGCTCTACCATGCGAAGGAGACGGGCCGTGGCGGCTTCGTTCGCTACTGGCCCGGCATCGGCTCGCGGATCTCAAGCCGGCGCGCCGCGATCCGTGATGTCTCGGAAGCCTTGACCGAAAATCGTATCGAGGCGCACTACCAGCCGATCCTGAGGCTGGACACCGGCCTCATCGTGGGACTCGAAGCCCTGTGCCGACTGCGATCGCGAAGCGGCGATCTTCTTCCTGCCGGCTCTTTCCAGGAAGCAACGACTGACGCTCATGTCGCCTCCGAGTTGACGGCCCGCATGATGGCAATCGTCGCTTCCGACATAGGTCATTGGCAAAACGCGGGACTGCTCGTCGAGCAGGTCAGCCTGAACGTATCGACAGCGGATTTCTACACGGGCAGCCTCGCCAAGAAGGTCTCCGAGACCTTCTCCAAAGGTGGCATCGACCTGAACAAGATCGTGTTGGAGATAAGCGAGGACGTCTATCTCGGTCGGAATGATCGGGTCGTAGCGCGGGAGATCGAAGTGTTGCGTGCGGCCGGGGTGCGCGTCGCCCTCGACGACTTCGGCACGGGCTACGCCTCGCTGACGCATCTGGTGAATGTGCCGGTCGATATCATCAAGATCGACCGGGCATTTGTCGCCCGGCTGTGGCCTGACGATCCGAGCACCATCATTGTGGAAGGGCTAATCGAGATCGCCCGCCGTCTTGGCGTCGCCGTGGTCGCGGTCGGCATCGAGACCGAGGTTCAGGCGAGTCAGCTCTGGGCGATGGGCTGTGCGCTTGGACAGGGCTACGCGTTCGCGTATCCCGGCGACCGAGACGCGACCGGCACGCTACTCCATCGGCATGAAGCGGGCGGCATCGGAACGATGCCGCTTTACGCTGCTCGGCAATCGGCCGGCCAGGGTGACCGTATCTCTAGGCGCCGCGTTTCAACGAGATAAGCGGTGCGCCGTAAATGCGTATCCGTGCACAAGCGTAACTCCGCAGCGCGGGCAGGATTGTAAGTTCGCACTATGGTCGCCGATGTTGGAGACGACGCTCTCCGCAGCTTCTGTAACTTTTAACGGAAATCTCTCGTCTTCACCTTGATCGTGTCCAGGTGGAGGTCCGGAATGAAAATGTCGCGCGGCCGAACAGTCCGAGGCGGCAAGCCGCGTGGATCGGGCATAGGCGAGCCATGGTGAAACTCGTCGCCCCGACCATGCGGTAAGGGGAAGGCTGTCTCCCGATCGCCGACGCTCGCCAGGGCAGCGGAGAGGTCTGTGAGCCGCTGGGCGACGAGATGGACCACTTCCCCCTCGCGCTGCACGCGACCGCGCACCGCGATCATGCCCGCTGAAAGGATTATGCGACGGTTCTGCTCGAAGACCTTCGGCCAGACCACGAGGTTCGCGATGCCGCTTTCGTCTTCCAGCGTTATGAACATGACGCCCTTGGCAGACCCCGGACGCTGTCGGACCAGCACGATGCCGGCCGCTTCGAGCCACCGGCCGTCACGCGCTTCCATAGCTTCGAGGCAGGTGACCATTCGGCGCCGCCGCAAGTCCTGCCGCAGGAAGGATACGGGGTGATCCCGTAGAGAGAGGCTGACGTGGCGGTAGTCTTCGACGACATCGCCACCGGCCGTCATGGGTCGGAGAACGATGGCCGGTTCGGCAATCTCGGGCACGATTTCCGCTTCGCGGGCCGAGGCCGCAGCAAAGAGCGGCAATGGTTCATCCCGAAGCGCCTTGATTGCCCAGAGCGCTTCCCGACGAGCGAGACCAAAGGGCGGCCGGAAACCGTCTGCCTCAGCGATCTGCGTCAATGCGCCCACGGGCACGCCAGCTCGGCGCCAGAGGTCGTCCACCGACATGAAGGGATGACCCGCCTGGGCAGCGACGATCGCCGCGCCATGGGCGTTTGCCAGACCCTTGACCATGCGCAGGCCCAGCCGGACAGCAAATCGGCCGTCATCATCGATCGGCTCAAGCGTGCAGTCCCAACGGGACGCATTGGCGCACACCGGTCGCACTTCGACGCCATGATCTCGTGCATCGCGTACGATCTGGGCCGGCGCGTAGAACCCCATGGGCTGGCTGTTCAGGAGCGCCGCGCAGAAAACGTCGGGGTGCCAGCATTTCAGCCAAGCGGACGCGTAGGCGATAAGCGCAAAAGAGGCTGCGTGGCTTTCCGGAAAGCCGTAAGAACCGAAGCCTTCGAGTTGCTTGAAGGTCTGCTCGGCGAAGGCAGCGTCGTAGCCATTGGCCACCATGCCGGCGATCAGCTTGTCCCGGAAATGCGATACACCCCCGGTGAACTTGAAGGTCGCCATCGACTTGCGCAGCATGTCGGCTTCCCCGGGCGTGAACCCGGCGCATTCGATCGCGACGCGCATCGCCTGCTCCTGGAACAGGGGAACGCCGAGCGTCTTGCCCAGAACCTTCTCGAGCTCCGGCTTTGGATAGTGGACGGGCTCCAGCCCCTCCCGGCGACGAAGATAGGGGTGAACCATGTCGCCTTGGATCGGCCCAGGCCGGACGATGGCGACCTGAACGACGAGGTCGTAATAGGTACGCGGTTTCAGGCGCGGCAGCATGGACATCTGCGCGCGGCTTTCGATCTGGAAGGTGCCGAGCGTATCGGCCCTCCGGATCATCGCATAGGTGCGTGGATCCTCCGCAGGGATGGTCGCCAGATCGAGGTTTACGCCCTTGTGCTCGGCGAGTAGATCGAGCCCCTTCTTCATGCAGGTCAACATGCCGAGCGCCAGGACGTCGACCTTCATGAACTTGAGAGCGTCGATATCGTCCTTGTCCCATTCGATGACCTGACGATCGACCATCGACGCGGGCTCGATCGGCACGAGATCGTCGAGGCGGTCATGGGTGAGCACGAAGCCGCCAGGGTGCTGGCTGAGGTGGCGCGGAGCGCCCATCAGTTGCCGGGCAAGATCGAGCGTCATCCGAAGGCGCCGGTCTGCGAGGTTGAGATTCAACTCCTCGACGTGGCGCTTCTCAACGCCTTCCTCTGACCACGCCCACACCTGCGACGACAGCGTGCCGATCAGGTCTTCGGGCAGTCCGAGCGCCTTGCCGACGTCCCGCAACGCACCCTTGGTGCGATACCGGATGACGGTCGAGCACAGCGCGGCATGCTCCCGGCCATAGGTCTCGAACACCCATTGCATGACGATTTCGCGCCGCTCATGTTCGAAATCGACGTCGATGTCGGGCGGCTCGCGCCGTTCCTCGGAGATGAAACGCTCGAACAGCAGGTCGTTGCGGCCAGGATCGATCGAAGTGATGCCAAGAACGTAACAGACGGCGGAGTTGGCGGCCGACCCACGACCCTGACACAGAATGTCCTTTGACCGCGCGAAGCGAACGATGGAGTTCACGGTCAGGAAATAAGGCGCGTAGTCCAGCTTCTCGATCAACCGCAACTCATGCTGGAGGGCGGCGGTCACGCTCTCGGGTACGCCCTCGGGATAGCGTTCAGCCGCGCCCTCCCAGGTGAGCTTTGCCAACGTCTGCTGGGGTGTGAGTGCGGGATCGTCGCGCTCTTCCGGATACTGGTAGGCAAGCTCGTCGAGGCTGAAGCGGCAGCGGTCCGCGATCTGCAGCGTCCGGGCAAGGGCCTCGGGATAGCGGCTGAACAGACGATGCATTTCGTCCGGCGGCTTGATGTAGCGATCGGCATGTCGCTCTCGCCGATCGCCAAGCGTATCGATCGTGACGTTGTGCCGGATGCATGTGACTACGTCCTGCAGGATCCGCCGGGCCGGCTCGTGGAAGAGGACGTCGTTCGTCACCACGGTGGGCACGCGCATCTGTGTGGCCATGTTCGAAAGCTCATGCAGTCGGAGCTGATCGTTTGGCCGGCGGCGCAAGGTGAGCGCGAGATAGGCTCTGTCGCCGAAAGCGTCCCGCAATCGCCGCAGCCGGAACTCGCACTCGTCATCCGCCAGGTCGGGTACGAGCGCGACGATCAGGCCTTCGCCATACGCGACGAGATCAGGCCATTCGAGGACGCACCGGGCCTTGCCCCCTCGCTTTTTGCCCAGGGACAGAAGACGGCAGAGGCGCGAATAAGCGGGTCGATCCGTTGGATAGACGAGCACGGATGTCCCGTCAGAGAGGTCGAGCCGGCAACCGACAATCAGGCGAACGCCGGTCGTCTTGGCCGCTTCATGAGCACGGACGACGCCGGCGAGCGAATTCCGATCGACGATGGCGACGGCCTCGATCCCAGCCAAGGCCGCTTGCGCAAACAGTTCCTCGCAGGAGGACGCGCCGCGCAGGAAGCTGAAGTGTGAGGTGACCTGCAGTTCGACGTAGCGAGGTGAGCTCATCCGAAGACCCCGTGGATGAACCAGCGGTGCGACCCCGTCGCCGTGTCTTCGCCGTCACCGGCACGATAAAGCCAGTAGCGTTCGCCGGCGTCGTCCTCGACCCGAAAATAGTCTCGGACGGCGACCAATTCGGCGTCGCGCTTCCACCACTCTCCGAACACGCGCTCCGGTCCATCACCCCGGCGCAGTCGGCGACGCACGCCGCGCCAGGTGAATGAAACGGGCGGATGATCAGGCAAGAGCGCTACAGTCTCGACCTGCTCCGGATGGGCCAGCAGACGCGAGGGCCGCGGCCAATGGCCGGGCCATGCTGCGCCCGTATCGGCGGCCATCGCCGGAATGCGGGCAACGGAGCGTTCCGGGACGTCGCTCGCAACCGGCGCCAGCCGATAGAGCGCCTGCTCGCCCACCCGGTTCATGAGCGTATCGATCAGGTCCGAGACGTCCGGCACACTCTCCTCGATAAGCGAACTAACGGTTTGCCGGCGCTCGATCGGCTCGGCGACGCTGGCTGCAAGCGTCATCACCTCGATTCCAAAGCCGGGCTCGATCGTCTCGATCTTGTCGCATAGGAGGCGCGTCAGGCGCTTTGCATCCCGGACCGGCGTTGCCATTCCAACCCGGACCGCCTGTGAGCGACTGTCGACACGGTGGCAGATAAGGTCGAGGCGTCGTGCGCCGAGACCCGCTGCCTCGAGGCGGTCGCAGAGCTGATCGACGAGCTTGGCGATGTAGCGGGCGATGGTCTCCGCCGCGCCAATCGGTTCCGCGAACGACCTGCGCACTTCGATCAGGTCGGCGGGTCGAATCGGATCGATCGGCTCTGACAGATCGCCAAGCGCCTGATCGATACGGCGGCCGATCGCTGGACCGAAGCGCAGGGTGAGCGGCGCGCGCGGCTGCGCGAGGATATCGCCGATGGTTTCAAAGCCAAGCGTCCGCAGCGCCGCGACTATCGAAGCGTCGATGCGCAGCGCGGCCAGCGGAAGCGGTTCCAACAGCGATGCATCATGACGTTCAGGAGCGATTATCGTCGCGCGGGCTGCAAACCGGGCCAAGGCGTGGGCCGCGCCCCAGCTGTCGGCGATCGCACCGCGAGCGGCGATACCGGACATGGCCAGCCTACCGATCAGGCCCTCCAGCATGACAGCTTCGCCGCCGTGAAGGTGATCGGCTCCGGTCGAGTCGATGATGATCCCGTCTGGAGGATCAGGGGCCACGACAGGCGCGTAGCGCAGGAGCCAGGTGGCGAGCCGATCAAGTGCCTCCACATCGGCTGCCGGCTCGGCATCTTGCACGATGAGGTCTGGCACCAGGACCTGAGCCTTGGTCACAGGCATGCCGGGGCGAAGGCCGGCGGCCACGGCAGCAGCATTCGCCGCCAGCACCACCCGCCTGTTTCCTTCCCGGCCAATCAGGACGAGCGGCGCCTCAGCCGGAGGCGCCGCGTCGCCAGCCTTCCGCCGAAGCCGGTCGGTGGACCAGCTCGGCAGGAAGAGCGAGACGACCCGTGTCATCGCACGCCTCCAACTCGAAATCTGCACTCTCGCCCGCGCGTGCGCGGATCAGTTCGACCAGCCAGCGGGCACGCCCTACGCCCGGAACAGGCAGAGGTGTCGATGGCACCATAGACACGCGCCAGCGTGTCATCGCGGCGGTGGGTTGGCCGAAATCAGTGGCTTCGGTCTGTCGTCGCCAACGCCGCAGCGCGATACCGATCGATCCGCTGCCCTCGGCTGCCAACTGCAGGCGGCGCGAGGCTGTCATGGAAAGCCGGGCCACCTCACCGAGAACCGCCCCTAGACCACCATGGCGCAACCCTTCCTCCATGCAGGCCAGCACGGTCTTGTCATCGCCGGCTTCGAGATAGATTACGCGATCTGACGCAAGACCTGCCTGGGCGATCGCCGGCGCGAACAGGTCCGGACGGGTGATACACCAGAGGATCTTGCCCTTGGTTCGAGCCGCGACGCCCGCGCTGAACAAGGCTGCTGCAGCACCATCGACCGCGCCATTCCCACCGCCTGCAATCTCATGCAGCGCGCCAAGCGCCAACCCGCCACCGGGGAGTCGTGAGTCGACGTCGGCAATCCCAAACGGGAGAACCGATTTGGCGCGCCGACTCCGGCCTTCGATCTTCTCGATCTGCGCGCGCAAAGACTCTATGGCGGGTTCGGGCCGCACGCTTCCAGTTGACCTCCGGATAAGGGTTCGTCATCATGTTCTCTATTTGTTCTATCTTGCGCGTGTGAGAGTCAAGCCGGTTTTCCGGACAGGAAGAGTTTTAGCCAATCTTGAAAGAGGACGCGCGTAGCCGGTCCGGTGAAAAAGACGTGGACCGCTACGGCGGCGAGATATCTGCCGGTCCTAGATAGGCGATGTCGATCTTGCCGACATCCGTGGCTACCACAGCCCGGAGCAAACCGATCCGGTCTGGATTAAGCGCAGCCTGGAGGGTGCCAAGCGGCGCGGCGTCGGCAGAAAGTACGCGGGGTTGCCCGCCCCAGTAATGAACTTGGACCGGTGTGCCCGGAGGCGGCGGCGCTCCAAGCCAGTTAACTGACGCCCAATAACGCCGATCAGCCCAGGTGCGGTTGTCAGCGGGCATGAAGCTGTTTGTGAACTCCGTCCAGATCGCCTTCGTCTCTGCGGTAGGCCAGTCGGGCAGAGCGCTCCAGGCGGCGACGGCGTCCGAATTGAGCCATTCCCGCAGCTCCTGTCCCGTCGTGAAGGTCGCTGCGGTGTCGGTGACTGCCTTGATCGCGGCAAGCCGCGAGTTGAAGCCGGCTTGGATCAGGATCGAGGCTGACCGATTGAGCGTGCCGGTCTCCACCGCAGGAACTGCTGCGCCAAGTTCGTGATCCTCCAGTAGAAGATCGAAAACGCCGACCGTGTCACCGTTGGCGGCCGCCCGAACGCGGATCGCCTCCATCGCCCAAGGCAGGCGATAGACGAGGCCACCCTCTACAAATTGCAGGGTCTCAGAGGCCTGCGCTGCGCCCAGCGCCGCGAGCGGTTGGCCAAGCAGCCATGCGCGCAGGATGTCGCGCCAGTTCGCCGGCAGGGGATCGGGGGTGAAGGGATAGAAGGCGAAAACCCGTTCGGCGAGGCCGGCGATCGCAGTGATCGCCCCCTCGGTGTCTCCTTCGAGGATCGCGCCATTAGCTTGGATCAGGAGAAGATTGGCGTCGGCGGCGATGGCATCGAGCGCATGGCCTGTCGTCAGCCCAACCCCCGCGAGGAAGTAGCCGCGTCGTCCGGCGGCCGTCGACTGACTCCAAATGAGTCGGCTGCGGGACACGAGGCCGGCCTTCAGCACCTGTCGAACCTGCAGGTCCTGGCGCTGCAGACGGCGGTGCCACAGTGAGGATTGGAGGATGTCGTGGAGGGCCGTCTCGATGCCCTCATCGGGAATGTCGTTTTCCCCGATGAGGCTCAAGATCGCCGTATCGAGCGTTGCGACATGTCGTTCCCAATCGGCGAGCGCGCGTTCGCGTTCTTCGGGCTTCTCGTTTGCGACTTCCGGGAAAGTCCAGGCGGCCGCGTTGTTGACGACGTACTCGACCAGCTGATTGAGGTCGCCGCCGATGCGCGAGCGCATTCGCGTCAACAGCATCGCGACAAGCCGCACGAGGCCGCTTTCCATCTCGCGCGCGCCGAGGTCGGTGATGAGGGCTTCCCAGTTGCGCCGCTTCTTGGCGATCTCGTCGAACATGGGGAAGAGAACGATGCCCTCGACATCGACATAAGCGCGGCCCGCGCGGCCGATGACGTTCTTGAACTCGCTGATCTCAATGCGCTCGCCAGCCCGGTGAAGGGAATACATGACGACGGCGGTGGCGGAGAGGTTGAGGCCCTGCGCCAAGGTCGGAGATGAGATCGTGACCTTGAGAACATTCTCGCGTAGCAGGCGCTCGACCTCCTTTCGATAGGCGGTGGGGAGTGCGCCATGGTGAAGGGCGACACCGAGGCGAAGGCATTTCAGGATTGCGCTATCGGCGCCCAGCCATTCCTCACCAAGCGCAATCGCCGTGTTCAGAAGGTTCGGGTCGGCCTCGAGCAAAGAGCGCAGGGCGCCGCGCTCATGCAAATCGACGATGACGTCCGCAAACGGCTCGACGCTGCGCCGCTCGGGGCAGAAGATCAGGACCGTCTGACCATCATCGACTAGCCGCCAGGCCGTCGCAAGGCAGAGTTCGCGCTGGTCGTCGGGAAAGAGACGGGTGCGCCGGCGCTTCGGCGGAATCCAGTTGGGTGGGGCCGCACCGGTGAGAAACCGCTGGACCCAGGGCCGCTCGTCGCCAACCCGCAGGTTGAGCCGCGCCGTTGGCGACGTCCAAACCACTTCACCGAACCGCAGCCGGGTCGGCCGCCAATCGTTCTTGATCAGCCCGCCCGGGTGATCGCGCCGCAACCAGGCGGCAAAGTCGTCGAGCTGGTCGCCATCTGGCAGGATCGCCGAAAGGCAGACGATCCGTCGCTCCTGCGCGTCCGGGCGACGAAGAAGCCGCTGGATCTGTACCTCGTAACGGACCTCACGCTCGTTGGGGCCGATCATATGCCCTTCGTCGAAGACCAGCAGACCGACATCGTCAAGGAGCGAGGGGTCGTTGCGCAGGGCGAAGTCGAGCTTCTCCGGCGTCGCGACCACGATGTTGCGCTCGCGGATGGCGTCCTCGTCGAAGCCGCTGACGCCGATGCTGCCATATAGGGCCGAGATGGTCTTGCCGAGCGGGCCGAAGGTCCGCTGCAACGTGGTCTCGGTCTGTGCCGACAGCGCGCGCAGCGGGGTGACGAAGACCACCCGCTTGCCGCCCGCTAGGCACCTTAGAATGCAGAGTTCGGCGATGCGGGTCTTGCCGGCGCTTGTCGGCAGCGACACGACCAGGTCGTCGGACTGGTCGGCCGCCCGAGCGGCCGCCTCCGTCTGCGACGGCCAGAGGTCGATTTCCGCTTTCGGGCGACGCTGCAGTAATGCGATGAACAGCTCGCGCAGCGGCTGCCAGTCGGCTGCGGCACCACCGGCCGGCTGAAGCGGAACCCTCTCGTGAAAGGTGCTTGACCAGAGATCCGAGAGGAGGTGGATCGCGACGCGATGCGCCCACCATTGCGGCAGCATGTTCATCTCGCTGCAGATCGCGAGGCTGGTGCGAAGCCGTTCGAGCGCTTGGTCGATCAGCGGCCGCTCGCCCCGTTCGAGAGCGAGCAGGAAGAGCGACATGGCGGCCATGAAGGCATCGGTGAGCGCGATATCGAGACCGTCGAAAAGGAAGTCGTTGCCGTCCTCGGGCGGGGCGGCAACGGCTTCGGCCTGATCGAGCTGAGCTTGGATGCCTGCGGCGATGCGTGCGTCGCTGCCTTGGCCGGAGGCGCGATAGTCGAGGACGCTGGAGCGCAGGGCGCCGAAATTGCGGCGCATCAACTGCGCGAGGGCCCGCTCGACCGGCGAAAAGTTCTCGTCGGTCTCGACGATGGCGAGCAGCGAATATGCGCGTGCCGACAGATGGGCGAGGTGATAGGCCCCAGCGGCCATGACGAAATGGAAGTCGCGATCGACCTCCTGGCGGTCGCCCTTGGCCATCACGGCTTCAAGCGCCGTGGCCGCCTGCTCGAAGGCGGTGCGCGCCTGGGCAGCGTCGCCGCCAAAGTCGCGAAGGCGCAAGCCAAGGCCCAGCAAGGCATAAGCGTAAGAATGAAGATCGTAGCTCAGTTGGGGCGCGAAGGCCGGTGCGTCGGCCGGAAGAGCGCCATCGCGCCAGATGATCGCGCGGGCCTGGCCGCGTGCGATCAGCCGCCCCCGGAAGCCGGCGGTCGCCGCTTCGGCGATGTCGGCCGCGATCGCTTCAGGGGTTGTTGGCATCGGCGATCACTCGATCATAAACCGCGCCGATGAAGGCGGCGTGCCCGTCGATGTATAGCCCAATGCCCCATTGGTTGATGGCGCCGGGATAGGCTTGAAGGGAAGCGGTCAGCAGCGCCTCGGGCGCGTTGCCGGAAAATGTGAATAGCAAATGCTTGACGCTCTGCGGCGGAATACCGTGCTTGAGTAGCGCGTCGTCGATCGCATCCGCCAGCGGCAGATTATCGAGTTCAAGCAAGCGGGCCGAGATAAAGGACAGGGCGTGCGCCGAAGGCAGTCCGCCGTCCTTGTCTAGGCCAGCACGCGCGTCGGTCAGGACCTGGCCGGTGAGCGTGGCACGGCTCTTCGCTTCGGTCTTTAGGAAATGCAGGCGCTGCGACTGGGCGTCCTGCAGGATTCCGATCACGTCGTCGCCGCGCATCGCCATGTTCCGATGGTCCTTCCAACGCAGGCGCTTGATCGGAGCTCGGTAGCCGCCGCTATGCGCGTCGATCCATTCGGTCGCGTAGATCTCGCCAAGGTCGCCAGACCGGATTTGCTTGGTCGTCGGCAGTTTGCCTTCGATCAGCGCCGCAGCGGCGGGCTTGCCGAGCCTGGCGAGCGCGCGCGCCAATTGTTCTTCCGAGGCGTAGTGCGCGGGTACGATGGCGGCAGTCGCTTGAATGCCGGTGGCGAGGCTCGCCGCCTGTCCGGTCATCACCCGGCGATGGTGTGTCCCTACCGGCCCATCGACAGAGACGCACCAGTCATTGAACTGCGCCATCCTCGTCCCTCCCGGTCATTGAGGAAAGAGGTCGCGGACGCGCATGAACGGCGAGCCGGTTTCAGCGGCACGGCGCACCTTGCGTTCGAGAACTTGGGTGAGTGGGAGTTCACGGTCGAGCATCTCGTAGAGATCGAGCCCGTCCATGCAGATGACGCGCTTGCCGCGCCCGAAGGCCGAAAGGCCCTCTTCAGTGAAGCCGCTGTTGCTGACGAACAGGCCGCGGGTCCAGGCGGCCTTTTGCTCGATCTTGCCATGGAAGGTGTGCAGCTCGGCGACGCCCATCGGCTGGCCGTGCCACTTTGCCTCGACAAGGTAGGTCTCGCTTCCGAGTTGGAAGCTCCCGTCGATCTGCTCTCCCCGCAGCCGAAAAGGCTCTTGGGCCGCGAGGCCAAAGGCGTCGAACAGGCCTTTCAGGAATCCTTCGAAGGCATAGCCGCGCGCATGAGGTGCGAGCGTGGTGACGCGAAGGAGGTCGGACTTAATCTTCGCGACCGCTTGCCGATCGACAGGGGGAGGCGACGGGCTCGCCGCAGGACGTTGGGGTGAGGCGCCGCCAGAAAGGCGGTTTATCAGTCCCTGATACCGCGCCTCCGCATTCGCGACGGGGTCAGCTCCGCCCGACCGGGCAAGATATTCGGAGCGATGCTCCCAGAGCGCGGTCAAGGCGCGGACGGCTGTCGAATCGTCGCAGGTCTGCAAGAAATAGCGCAGGCGCTTGCCCTTTGACCCTCCATTGGCCGAGTATTTCGGATCGTCTATGTTGACCTTGAGCTCTGAGGCAAAGAAGTCCGAGAAGCTGGGATCGGAGAAATCCAGCACGAAGCCGGGACCCCGGACGAAGTCGACGAGGTCGTCAATGAGGCGCAGGTCTATTGATCTAATCGAACTGATGTCCTTTCTCCCCAGCGGACAGCTTTGAGTTAGCTGTTGATCGTTTTTTCAAGCGCGGCAATTCTCGCGAGTACGTCGTCGAATGAAAGCGGTGTCTGGTCAAACATCATCGGCATCATCGCCCGATAATCGGCTCGCAGATCTTTGGCCCGAGCGCCGTCCGGCATGAGCTGGAGCGTGCCTGGCCGTGCCGTTTCGTAATTGGCCCAACCCGAACGAAAGAACGTGGCTTTGTGGCGCGCCACCTGCACCAGCAAACCGAGATCGGCAGCGGCGGCTTGGCCGTCGTCCGTCTCGAGAAGCATGGCGAGGTCATAAAAGTGCCGCGAGAAATACAGCGGCGTGGGTGACCCGGCGGGGCGATGCGCCTCCGCATGGAGCGCGGTCGCCTTCTCCCAGAAGGTCCGCCTCGCTGACAGCACGGTCACGCTGGTGTCGGGATCGGTGAAGAAGTCTGGATAGTCGTCGGCCGCGTAGGGGCGGATGACTTTCTCCTCTGTCGGCCAGGGATCGCCGCGCGCGCCGAGCTCGAATTTCACGCGCGGCGTGATGTAGGCCATGCCTTCGTATTCGGCGGTAGGCAGCGCGGTCGGATAGTGGAAGTTGACGGTCTGCGCGTCACCGGCGTCTATCTCTAGCGACCACTCGCTTTCGGTCGGCTCACCGAGTTGTTCGACGATCGCGGCGCGAAGCGCTGGCAGAAGTCGCTCGGCGATGTGCTGCTCGACATCGCTGACTAGGTCGTCGATCAGCCGAGCCGCCTGCTTCTTGCTGATCCCCTCCTTATCGGGGTCGCGCTCGCCGGTGTATCCGAGTTCGGCACGGTCGAACGACAAGTCGATGTCCTCGGAGAATCGGCGAATAGCGTTGAACGCTTTGGAGAGCGACGTGCCGCCCTTAAAAACGAGGGTTGCCGTGGTGCCCTTCGGTAGACCGAACAGGCGCTTCAGGCTCCAACATACCCAGAAGTCCTTTTCGATGATCGTATTGGCGACGCCCCGCCCGGCGCCGGTCTCCCCGAAAAGAGCTGCACGATCGTCGGTGGGAAGGCGGGCGACATCATCCATCGATATCGGCCACCGCTGCGTGGGCAATCGAGACGAGCGTGGGTCGCATCCAGGCGGGCGCTTGAACGGCGGTTGAGGCCAACGTCTTCTTGTCGTTGGCCGAAAGCCGGCGCGCCGCGACCTGCGCGACGTCAGCCGCCCGAACGGGGCCGACATGACGAAGCGCCTGAACCACCGTCCCGGCGGGGCTGCCCGGTGCGATCAGATGCTTGGGCGAGGCGTGACGAAGGTCGACGACGCGCTTTCCCAGCACGACGCGCCGCGACGGGCCGTCGGTCAGATAAGTGCTTTGTGCCGGGACCTGGGTCGAAAGGCCGAGCGCGTTCGCTGCGCGCGCTCCGGAGATCTGCACCTGCGAGCCGGTCTCCCGCGCAAGAGCGTGGGCGACATCGTCCGGCGCGGGTGACAACGCCCCAAGTTTCGGGTGCAGCTTGGGAAAGTCGTAAAGCCCACGCGCAAGCCGCCGGAGCTGTCCGCCCTTCACTAATCGGGAGAGTGCCTGATCGACAGAAGAGCGGGCGGCAACTGTGAGGAAGTCGCTAGGCGTGAAGACGCTGCCACGTCCGCTGGCGCGGACGCGTTTCATGAGCCGGTCGGGGACTGAGGCGTTTAGCGTCTTCATATGTCAGAAAATAAGGCAAGTTTTTCTGACATGCAAGTGGCGGCATTCCTCGTCTAGAGTGCGACCGCCACTTGCTAAGCATTACGCCGCGGCGCGTTGCTCGTCATTCGCCGCGCCGGCAGCGTCCGGTGCCGCAGCCTGCTGCAAGAAGCGAGCGAGTGCTGCGCGCCGAGAATCCCGATCCACGGCATAGGCAGTTTGTTTGAATTCAATGCCGTCTAGGAGGCCTTGGATGTAGCCGGAGATGGTATCAGCGGCCATGATCAGCGCCGTGTCGAGCGTGTGTATGTAGTTGCTGGTGACGGAGCCCTTCGAATGGCCGACCAGAGCAGCGATAGTGACCTCGGTAAAGCCGAGATCGTTTGCAATGCTGGCAAAGCTGTGCCGCAAGACGTGTGGTGTGATGTCGGCTAGCGGCGTTGCTTTGAAGATCTGGTCCCAGTGGTTAGGAAGGCTTCCGAACGCGTTGTCGTCGCCGTGTCCAGGAAACACGTAGGTTCCTGAGCGAGTTCTCCGGCTAGCTTCCAGGTATTCAACGACCGGTAGGCCGATCGGACGGATTGAGCCTCCTTCCTTGCTGTCAACGAGGCGGAGGCAGCTCGCGCTCGTGTCGGCTTCAGACCAAGCAAGCGTGACCATCTCCGTGCGGCGGCATCCTGTCAGCGCAAGCTGGCGGATGATGTCGACCGATAGCTCATACTTCTCATTTTCAGCAGCCTGCGTGAGAATTTCGCCGAGCAACCGATATTCGGCCTCGCTCAGCCGTCGTGCGCGCACGTTGTCCTTCGGCCGCCTCACACCGTGCGCTGGATTGGTATCGATGATGCCAGCCTCGACTGCATAGGTCAGTATTCCACCAAAAAGTCCGATGGTGCGCGTTGCCGTGCCCGCTCCACCTCGCACGATAGCGCGACCGCGAAGCTTCCTCGTCTTGACGCTGCAGCGGGTCTTGCCGGCCATGATGTCCTTCAGGGCCTTCGTGATGTCCGCTTTCACCAGATCCTTGACCCTATGCGTACCAAGCAGAGGAATGATGTGGCGCTCGATGCGCCCCGTGTCGGAGAGAATGGTGCTGGCTTTCTTGGGGCGCCCGCCCTTTCCAAGAATGAGGCCGGCTTTAAGATCGGCGACGTAAAGGTCACACAGTTCCTTAACGGTAATCGCTTTGCTGTCGAGCTGCTTCTCTTCGGCCGGGTCGTCGCCTTGAGCGATCCTGCCCAACTGGACCTTCGCCTCTTGGCGAGCGCGCTCTGGTGTCCAGACGCCGTGCAATCCGATTGTGAAGCGACGCGACCGCTTGCCGAGCCTGTACTGGATGACATAGCTGCGCTTGCCGGATGCGAATACTCGGAGGCCAAAGCCGGGCAGTTCGTCGTCCCAAATGACGTAATCTTTCGCGCGACTGTCCGCGGCGTCGACGACCCGTTTCGTGAGCTTAGGCATGGGCTTCCTCCGACCCTAGCGTTTCCTCTCGCGTAAGCACCACGTAAGCACGCGGGCGAAAACAGTGGCGGGGAGAAGAGTAGCTTTGGCGGAGAAGAAATGCAAATTGTTTAGCGTTTACAGGGAGATAGGCGGACATCGGCGGCTCCTTGCGCTTATTGGCGGAGCTAGCCATATTCCCTCCGAAGGCAAAGGTCACACGTTCGAATCGTGTCGGGTGCGCCACTCCTCCCTGTCCGCCGCTAACCGCCCTTCCCTTTGGGATAGGCGATCTCGTGGGCGTGGGGCTGCGCATGGCCGTGAGTGCGCAGGTATTGCTCGTCGAGCTCGGCGATGAGCTGCTCGCCCTTCTCCTTCCCGACCAGACGCAGCAGGGCGTCGATCTTGGCCTCCGTCCGGTCGTCGTTCTCCTTGGAGGATGGCGAGCCGACATAGAGGAAATAGGCCAGGCCCACGACCTGCCAGAGCAGCTGCAGGAACTCGGACTGCCAGTTCTCGAAGGTGTCGCGTCCCATCTCCATCAGGTAGGGGCCGAGCCGGGCGGTCTCGCCGTGCGCCGTCTGCTCGTCGACGAAGGCGAACCACCCGAACAGCCAGTGCAGCAGGAACGACCCCAGGAAGAACCCCGCGGTCAGCCAGGCATAGGCATAGCGCTTCATCGAAGATCCTCCGTTCCCGTGCGCGCAACACCACCGCGCGATGCGGGTTCCGCGGTTGACGGGGCGCCACGCCAGGCCTCCACCTGGAGGCCGGCATCGGGAGGACGACGCATGGCGGGGACGAGGGTCGCCTATTCGGCGGAGAACGTGGAATTCATCGGCACGGTGTTCGCCCCGACCGGCTCGGGCCCGGCCGCCGGCGTGCTGGTGGCGCACGAGTCGAACGGGATCACTCGGCATACCCTGGACGCCGCCGAACGGCTGGCGGGCCTGGGCTTCGTGGCGCTGGCCGTCGACTACCAGGGCGGCGGCGTGTCGCTGACCGACCGGGACGAGATGATGCGGCGGTACGCCTGGTTCATGGCCGATCCGAGCCACATCCGCACCCGTCTGGCCGCGGCCCTGGATGTCCTGCTTGCTCAGCCGAGGGTCGACCCCAGCCGCGTTGCGGCGGTGGGCTACTGCTACGGCGGCACGGCCGTCCTGGAGCTGGCGCGCGGCGGCGCGGACCTCAAGGCCGTCGTCGGCTTCCACTCCGGGCTGCAGACGGCGCGGCCGCAGGACGTTTCCGCCATGCGGGCCAAGGTTCTGGTGCAGATCGGGGCGGACGACCCGGTGATCCCCGCGGAGCAGCGGACCGCCTTCGAGCAGGAGATGACCGCGGGGGGCGTCGACTGGCGCATGGTGGTCTACGGAAACACCGGCCACAGCTTCACCAACCCCGAGATCGACGCTTATGGCCTGCCGGGATTCCGCTATCAGGCGGACAGCGACCGGCGATCCTGGGCGGCCATGAAGGACCTCTTCGCCGAGGTGGGGCTGATCTAGGGCTGTTGCCCGGCGGCAACAATTCGCCCCACAAGCGTGGCCGCTCGCGCGAGCGCTCTGCCATTACGACGTTTTTTTGACTACGCCTGCGCCACAAACAGGCAGCGACACAAGCTGCGGTTGCGGAAGGACGTCGTCATGAATAACCGGAAGTTTGCATTGAGCGTGCGCGCCAGCGCGCTCGCCCTCCTGATCGGGCTACCCGCTGGTCAAGCCTTGGGCGCCGAGGCCGAGACCGAGGTGCAGGAACTGGTCGTCACCGCGCGGAAGCGGGACGAGCAGCTGATCGACGTGCCGTTCTCGGTGGCCGCCCAGAGCGAAGCGGTGATGCGCAACCGCGGCATCACCAACGTGGAAGAGCTGTCGCGGACCGTGGCGAGCTTCTCGGTCCAGAACCTCGGCCCCGGCCAGAGCCAGGTGGCCATCCGCGGCATTTCGGCCGGCCAGATCGTCCGCGACCAGCCGGGCGTGAAGGAACAGGTGGGCGTCTACCTGGACGAGTCCGTGATCTCCATGTCGCTGTTCACGCCGGACCTCGACCTGTTCGACCTGAACCGGGTGGAAGTGCTGCGTGGGCCCCAGGGCACGCTGTTCGGGTCCGGCTCGCTCTCGGGCACCGTCCGCTACATCACCAACCAGCCGGACCTGGGCGCCTTCTCGGGCACGATTGAAGCCACCGCTTCGACGGTCACCGGCGGCTCGACGGGGGGCAACCTGAAGGGCGCGGTGAACATGCCGCTGAGCGAGCAGGCGGCGCTACGCCTGTCGGCCTATGTGGAGAAGTTCCCGGGCTTCATCGACGCTGTCCAGCCCGACGGCAGCGTCGACAAGGACGTCAACGACGGCGAGCGCTACGGCTTCCGCGCCGCCCTGCTGTTCAAGCCCACCGAGAACCTGTCGATCACTCCGCGGGTGCTCTACCAGAAGATCGACGTGGACGGCTTCAACCGTGTCGACGTCTTCAACATCCTCGGCAACGAGTTCACCACCACGCGCCCGCGCGTCCAGCTGGGCGGGACCAAGCAGTTCACGCAGCTCAAGGAAAAGTTCGAGGACGAGTTCCTGCTGGGCGACCTAACCGTCCAGTACGACATGGGCGACCTGCGCTTCACCTCGGTGACCAGCTACAGCGATCGCGACGTCCTGGTCCTGCGTGACGCCGGCGCCCTGACCAGCTCGATCACGGGCGGCTCCATCGGCCTGCCGCCGGCGGTCTACACCCTCGACTCCCCGCTGGCCGACACCACCGACGCCAAGACCTTCACCCAGGAGGCCCGCATCGCCTCGACGGGCGAAGGCCCGCTGCAGTGGGTGCTGGGTGCGTTCTACTCGCATATCGACCGCGACTACGCGCAGGACCTGTTCGTCCAGGGCTTCAGCGCCATCAGCGGCATCCCCAGCGCCAGCGACGTGGCCCCGACCGACCACCTCTATTTCTCGACGGTGCCCTACAAGCAGAAGCAGTTCGCGGTCTTCGGGGAAGCGACGTTCTCGGTCACCGACCGGCTGGACATCACCGGCGGCCTGCGCTGGGCGGACTACAAGGAAACCCGCACCCTTACCTTCGACGGGATCTTCGCCGACAAGACCATCGCCGTCCCGGGCAAGACCAAGGCCGACGCTTTCGCGCCCCGCGTGATCGTGGCCTATGAGGCGACCGACGACGTCACCTTCAACGCCCAGGTGTCCAAGGGCTTCCGGCTGGGCGGGATCAACGATCCGCTGAACCGCCCGCTCTGCACGCCGGCCGACTTCGCCACCTTCGACGCACTCTCCTCGCCGAGCTTCAAGAACGAAACGGTGTGGAACTACGAGGCCGGGATGAAGGCGCGCCTTGGCGGCGGCCGCGGCTCGCTGACGCTGGCCGGCTTCTACGCCGATATCAACAACCTGCAGGCCACCATCGACGCCGGTTCGTGCTCGTCGCGGATCATCGCCAATGTGAAGAGCGCCAAGTCGGTCGGCTTCGACGCCGAGTTCGCCTATCGCATCACCGACAACTTCGACATCGCGGCGACGGCCTCCTACAACGACGCCGAGCTCACCTCGAGCCTCAACGACGCTGCGGGCAATCCCATCCAGGGCCTGCGCGATGGCAACCGCCTGCCCACCGTGCCGAAGTTCCAGGGCTCGGTGAGCGTGGGCTACGAGCGCGAGATGGCCTCCGGCCTGGACGTGTTCTCGAACCTGACGTGGCAGCACGTCGGTAAGCGCTACACGCAGGTCTCCGACCAGGAGAACAACCCCCGCACGGTAGCGCTCTTCCCGAACGTGGGCGCGACCACGGCCACCTCGCTGATCTTCCCGCTGGAGCTGCCGTCCTACGACGTGCTGAACCTGCGGATCGGCGTGCGTGGCGAGGGCTGGGAGGCCGCGGCCTTCGTCAACAACCTGGGTGACGAGCGCGCGAAGCTCTCGATCGACCGCGAGCGCGGCCTGCGCGCCCGCTACGGCTTCCTGACCAACCCGCCGCGCACCTACGGCGCCACGGTCCGCAAGTCGTTCTAAGGCTCGGGCGGGGCGAGGCGGAAACGCCTCGCCCCGTTCTCGAATTCGAGCCGGCCGCGCTCCGCGGCGTCTTCGGACCGGCCCCGTCCGTGATGGACGCCCGCCGGCTTTGCAATACGTTCGCCGCAATTGCAGGGCTGAGTGGCGGCGAAGGAGACCAGCGTATGCGTATCCGCCCTGCCCTGTTCGCGGCCTTGCTCGCCGCGCCGGTCGCCGCCGCCGCCCCGGCCTGGGCGCAGGACGCCGACGCGCCGGTGGCCACCGCCTCCCAGGCGTCGCCGCCGATGAGCACCGCGGAGCAGATCGACGCCTTCATCAAGAGCTCGCCGCTACCGGACCCGCGCCGGGACGAGGCGCTGGACGGTGTCGTGGCGGGCGACGACCGCAAGCCGCACGGCGAGGTGGGCGTGGCGGTCGGCACCGGCGGCTATCGCAGCGTCTATGGCCGCACCGATATTCCGGTGGGCAAGAACGGTCGGGTCAGCCTGGCCTTCCAGGACACCCGCAACGGCTATGGCTACGGCGGTTACGGTCGCGGCTGGTACGGCGGACCCTATGGCGGCGCCCTGGGGTTGGGCGGTCTGGATCGCCAGCGCTGCGATCTGGAGTCGATGAGCCCTGCCCGACCGCTCGATGCGACGGGCGGCCCGAACGGCCGCTGCGTCCGGCCCGTGCCGGCCTGGTAGCTACTTCGTCTTCAAGTCTGGGATCGGCGGCAGCGGATCGCCCTCGGCCGGGCCGTTGGCCTTCAGCTCCGGCTGGATGATGAACTGCTCGTGGCAGGCGACGCAGACCTCGTAGAGCCGGCCGCCCTCGTCGAACACCGCCTGCTTGTCATGCTTCTCGGCCGCGGCGCGGGCGATCAGGGCCCGTTCGCTCAGCATCTGAGCGTACTTGTTCCAGTCGGCCTCCGGCGCCCGCGTACGCCCGGGCAGCTGCATGACGTTGCCGGCCTCGACCAGCATGGTCGCCCCGGTGACCAGCACGTCCCAGCCCTCGTCGGTGGTGGGTGACAGGTCGCGTTCGCCGGCTTCGGTGATCTCCGTGCCGGAGCCCTTCCAGTACATGAAGGCCGCGGGGTCCACGAAATGGCCCATGAACTCGGTCATCGGCACGCTGTTGTTGAACTTGGCGGCGCCGGCGGCCGCGTCGGTCTTCGGCTGGCAAGCGCTCAACAGGGCGGCGTTGGCCGCAAGGACGAGGAAGCGTTTCAAGGGGCCGGACTCCTGATGCCGCACGAGATTGCAGGCCCGGACCTTAACCGCCGCTTGCCGGGCCGCCACCGTACGGAACCGTTACACCACCGCGGGACGGCGGCGGCTGCGCATGTCGCGGCTAGACTGTTCTTGCCGCCAGGGACGGAAACCCGGGTCGTGCGTTTCCATTTTTGTACATCGTGCGCAATATGCGCCCACCGATCCCCCTGACTCGATCCGGATGCCGCCTTTGACCGACCTGCCCCTGCCACCGCCCGCCGCCACCGCCCTCGACCTCATCGGCCGCACCCCGATGCTGGAACTGACGGGGTTCGACACGGGGCCGTGCCGCCTGTTCGTGAAGCTGGAGAGCGCCAATCCCGGCGGCTCGATCAAGGACCGCATCGCGCGCTCGATGATCGAGGCGGCGGAGAAGGACGGATCGCTGAAGCCCGGCGGCACGATCGTCGAGGCGACGGCCGGCAACACCGGCCTGGGCCTGGCCCAGGTGGGCCTTCTGAAGGGCTACAAGCTGCTGCTGGTGGTGCCGGACAAGATGGCGCGAGAGAAGATCCAGCACCTGCGCGCCATGGGCGTCGACGTGCGCATCACCCGCTCGGACGTGGGCAAGGGTCATCCCGAGTACTACCAGGACATGGCCCAGGCGATCGCCGCCAAGCTGAACAACGCCGTCTACATCAACCAGTTCTCGAACCCCGCGAACCCGAAGGCCCACGAGACCACCACCGGCCCGGAGATCCTGGAGCAGATGGAGGGCGACGTGGACGCCGTCGTGGTCGGCGTTGGGTCCGGCGGCACCTTGACGGGCCTGGGCCGCTTCTTCGCCAAGGCCTCTCCGAAGACGAAGATGGTCCTGGCCGATCCCGTCGGCTCGATCCTCGCGCCCCTGGTGGAACGCGGCGAGAAGGTGGAGCCGGGCTCGTGGGTGGTGGAAGGCATTGGCGAGGACTTCATCCCCGACAACTGCGACCTGGACCTGGTGGCCAAGGCCTATGAGATCTCCGATACCGAGAGCATCGCCACCGCCCGCCTGCTGCTGACCAAGGCGGGCATCCTTGCCGGCTCGTCGTCTGGCACCCTGTTGGCCGGCGCCCTGCGCTATTGCCGCGACCAGACCGAGCCCAAGCGGGTGGTGACGCTGGTCTGCGATACGGGCTCGCGCTACCTCTCCAAGGTCTACAACGACAGCTGGGTCGCCGAGCAAGGGCTTGTGGACCGGGAGCTGCACGGCGACCTGCGCGACCTGATCGCGCGCACGCCGGGCGACGCGGTGACTGTCGGACCGGACGATACCCTGCTTACGGCCTACAACAGGATGCGGCAGGCGGACGTGAGCCAGCTGCCGGTGATCGACGACGGCCGCCTGATCGGCCTGATCGACGAGAGCGACCTTCTGGAGGCCGTCGAAGACCGCCGCCAGGACGCGCGCTTCCGCCAGCCGGTCTCCACCGCCATGACGGCGAAGCTGCACACGCTGCAGGCCGCCGAGCAGCTGGACTCCCTGCTCCCTATCTTCGAGCGTGACGAGGTGGCGATCGTGATGGAGGGCAAGGAATTCCTCGGCCTCATCACCCGTATCGACCTGATCAACTATCTGAGGAAAGCCGCTTGAGCTCCGACCCGCACGGCAGGAACCGCCTGGATTTCGCCACCCGCGCCATCCACGGCGGCCAGGAGCACGATCCGACCACCGGGGCGGTGATGCCGCCCATCTACGCGACCTCGACCTATGCGCAGTCCAGCCCGGGCGTGCACACCGGGTTCGAATATTCGCGCAGCCAGAACCCCACCCGTTTCGCGCTGGAGCGCGGCTTGGCCGACCTGGAGAGCGGGACCAAGGGCTACGCCTTCGCCTCGGGCCTGGCGGCCATCGCGACCCTCCTGGAGGCGTTCGACGCCGGCGACCACATCATCGCCAGCGAGGACCTGTACGGCGGCTCATTCCGGCTGTTCGACAAGGTGCGCCGCCGGTCGGCGGGGCTGGAGTTCAGCTTCGTGGACCTGGCGGACGTGTCGGCCATCGAGGCCGCGATCACGCCGCGGACCCGGATGGTCTGGGTGGAGACGCCCACCAACCCGCTGCTGCGCCTGGCGGACCTGGAGGCCATCGCGGCGCTGTGCAAGCGGCGCGGCCTGATCGCGGCGGCGGACAACACCTTCGCCAGCCCCTACGTCCAGCGGCCGCTGGAGTTCGGCTTCGACGCGGTGATGCACTCGACGACCAAGTACATCGGCGGCCATTCCGACGTGGTCGGCGGGGCCCTGGTGGTCGGTGAGAATGCCGAGCTGCGGGACCAGATCACCTTCCTGCAGAACGCCATCGGCTCGGTGGCCTCGCCGTTCGACAGCTTCCTGACCCTTCGCGGCATGAAGACGCTGGCCCTGCGCATGCAGCGACACTGCGAGAACGCCCAGGCGATCGCCGAATGGCTCGAGGCGCGCGGGGACGTGGCCAAGGTCATCTACCCCGGCCTCCCCAGCCACCCGCAGCACGAACTTGCGAAGCGCCAGATGTCGGGCTTCGGCGGCATGATCACCGCCGTGCTGGACCGCGGCCTGGAGGGGACGAAGCGGATGCTGGAGCGGACCGAGCTGTTCACCCTCGCCGAGAGCCTCGGCGGGGTGGAGAGTCTGATCGAGCATCCGGCCATCATGACCCATGCCTCGATCCCCCCGGAGACGCGCGAACGCATCGGCATATCCGACGGGCTGATCCGGCTGAGCGTGGGGGTCGAGAACGTCGACGATCTCATCGCCGATCTGGAGTGGGCTCTCGGGTAGGCGCCCAGCGCCGTCATCCCGCTTTCGCGGCGAGCGAAGACGGGAATGACAGGATCGGCCCTGCGGTCCACATATGTGGAAATATTGGTCTGATATGTAGATACCAATTCCACATATCAGAGAAACAGGTCTGCTGCGGCTTCCACGATGGCATCCACGTCCAGGCGGTAGTGGCGATAGAGGTCGGGCAGGTCGCCGACCTGGCCGAAGCTGTCCAGGCCCAGGGCGCTGACCCTTTGGCCGCGCACACCGCCCAGCCAGGACAGGGTCGCAGGCGAGGCGTCGACCACGGTCACGAGGCCCGCGCCCGGTCCGAGCTGGGAAAGCAAGGTTTCGGCATGGCTCTGCCGGCGCCCCTCGCCGCACCAGCGGCCGCGGCGGCACGACATCCAGTCGCGGTGCAGCAGGCCGGGCGAGACCACGTTCAGCACCCCCAGGCCGGGAATGTCGTCGGCCAGCTGCTCGGCCGCCTCCAGCACCTCGGGCGCCACGGCGCCGCAGAAGACGATGGCCGCGTCCGCGCCGGGCCCCGGAGCCTTCAGCCAATAGCCGCCCTTCAGCGCATCCTCTCGCCAGGCGTCGTCGGTGCGCTGCACCTGGGCCAGCGACCGAGTGGTGAGCCGCAGATAGACGGACCCGCCGTCCTCGGCCTGCATGTGCTCGAACGACCAGCGCATGACCTCGGCCAGCTCGTCCACGAAGGCCGGCTCGAAATAGGTCAGCCCCGGCTGGCCGATGCCGATCAGCGGCGTGTAGATGGATTGGTGCGCCCCACCCTCCGGGCCCAGGGTCAGGCCGCTGGGCGTGGCGACCAGCATGAACCGGGCGTCCTGGTAGCAGGCGTAGTTCAGGGCATCGAGGCCGCGGCTGATGAAGGGGTCGTAGACCGTTCCGATCGGCAGCAGCCGCTCGCCGAACAGCGGCGCCGACAGGCCGAAGGCGGCGAGGTTCAGGAACAGGTTGTGCTCGGCGATGCCCAGCTCCACGTGCTGGCCCGCCGCCTTGCCCGCCCATTTCTGCGGGGAGGGAATCTTGGCGTCGCGGAACACGTCGGCGGTCTCGCGGCGGCGGAACAGGCCGCGCTGGTTCACGAACCCGCCGAGGTTGGTGGAGACGGTCACGTCCGGCGAGGTCGTGACGATGCGGTCCGCCACCGGATGGCCGCTCTTGGCGAGGTCCAGCAGGATCCGGCCGAACGCCTGCTGCGTCGACTGCTCGGCGCCGTCGGGGCTGGGAAACTCGGCGCGGGCGGGCACCGGTATGGCCGCGGCGGTATGGCGACGCTGGGCCGGCTGGGCGAAGGGCGCGGCCTCCACAAAGGCCCGGATCTCCGCGGCCTCCTCCGGCGTCAGGCCGGCCAGCGGCTCCCACTCCTGGCCTTCGACCACCCCCATGGATTGGCGCAGCGCCTCGACCTGCGCGGGCGTCATCAGGCCGGCGTGATTGTCCTTGTGGCCCTGCAGCGGCAGGCCGAAGCCCTTGACGGTGTAGGCGATGAACAGGGTGGGCGTGTCGTCCTGCGCCGCGGCGAAGGCCTCGGTCAGGGTCTCGATGCAGTGGCCGCCCAGGCCGATCATCAGCTGGTGCAGGGCCTCGTCATCGAAGCTTTCCAGCAGGGCCCGCACGCCCGCCTGCCGGCCGATGTCCTGCATCAGCCGCGCGCGCCAGGCCGCTCCGCCCTGGTAGGTGAGGGCCGCGAAGTCCGCGTTGGGGCAACCTTCGATCCAGGCCTGCAGCGCCTTGCCGCCCGGTCGGGCGAAGGCGCGCATCTGGGCCTTGCCCCATTTCAGAGTCACCACGCGCCAGCCGGCGGTCTCGAAGATGTCGTCGAAGCGGTCGAACATCCGGTCGGCCGTGGTCGCATCGAGGCTCTGCCGGTTGTAGTCCACGATCCACCAGCAGTTGCGGATGTCGTGCTTGTAGGCCTCGATGAGGCACTCGTAGATGTTGCCCTCGTCCAGCTCGGCGTCGCCCAGGGTGGCCACGAACCGCCCGCGCCGCTCGTCCGCCAGCCAGCCGTGGCCCGACAGATAGTCCTGCATCAGCGAGGCGAAGGCGGTGATCGCCACGCCCAGGCCCACGGATCCGGTGGAGAAGTCGACGTCGTCCTTGTCCTTGGTGCGCGACGGATAGGATTGGGCGCCGCCGAAGCTGCGGAACGCCTCCAGCTGCTGCCGGCTCTGCCGGCCCATCAGGTATTGCGCGGCGTGGAACACCGGGCTGGCGTGCGGCTTCACCGCGACGCGATCCTCCGGCCGCAGGGCGTGGAAGTAGAGCGCCGTCATGATGGTGGTCATGGAGGCGCAGGACGCCTGGTGACCGCCAACCTTCAGCCCGTCGCGGCTCTCGCGCAGGTGGTTGGCGTTGTGGATCGTCCAGGTGGCGAGCCACCGCAGCCGCTCATCGATGCGCCTCAGCAGCTCCACTTCGCGTTCGGCGCCGCGATTGTGACCGGTCGGGGCGGCAGGTCGGGTCTGGGGCATGGAAAACGCGGCCGTCCGTCGTTCGTGGAAAGGAACTTGCGCCACCTACAGATCTGGAGGCGCATCGCTATCGCCAATAGCAGACTTCAGGGTCGAATGTGAGGTTCGTGCGCCGGCAGGTGACGGCGGCGTCACGTTTCGAAGACCGGGTACGCGCCGATTGACGATTCCCTTTCGTTGGGGTTCGCTGGCCTGGAACGCGTCTTCAGAGCGCGGCGGAGGAACAAAGCGTATGACCTACACCGCGCCGGCCGTCGCCGACCGCCTGTCGCTGAAGACCAAGCTGGGTTTCGGGCTGGGCGGCGCCGCCGAGATGGTGGCCCTCTATTCCGTCTCCAGCTTCGCCTTGCTCTTCTACAGTCAGGTGAAGGGGGTGGACGCCCATCTGGTGGGCCTGGCGATTTCGCTCAGCCTGATCCTCGACGCCTTTTCCGATCCGATCATCGGCTCGATCTCGGACCGAACCCATTCGCGGTGGGGGCGGCGGCATCCCTATCTCTTTGCCTCGGCGATCCCGGTCGGCGTCACGGTGTGGGCGATCTTCAGCCCGCCGGCCGGGCTCAGCGAGCTGGGCATGGTCATCTGGCTGGCCGTTGCAGTCATCCTGATGCGCCAGGCGATGACCTTCTTCTACGTGCCCCACCTGGCGCTGGGGGGCGAACTGTCCGGCCACTACACCGAGCGTTCGAAGGTCATGGCCTACTACAGCTTCTTCAACTGGGCTGGCGGTTCGCTCACGACCATCCTGGCGCTGCGGCTGTTCTTCCCCACGACGCCGGAATTCCCGCGCGGGCTGCTGAATCCAGCGCCCTGGTCCGCATATGCGATCACCATCGGCGTCATCACCACCGCGGCCCTGACCGCATCCGCCTGGTTGACCCGGGACCGCATCCCGTTCCTGCCGAAGCCGGCCCTGGACACGCCGCCGTTCAGCTTCCGCGAGTTCGGCCGCGACCTCGGCAAGGCGCTTTCCAACATCAACTACGTCTGGCTCCTGGCCGCCTACTTCTTCGTGGCGCTGATGATCGGCCTGCGCGAGGGCCTGCGCCTGTACGCCGCCACCTTCTACTGGGATCTGAGCAGCGAGACCCTGAGCTGGTTCGTACTGGGCAGCCTGGCCGGCTATGTGACCGCCTTCGTCTTCGCACCGCGCCTGCACGGCCGCATCGACAAGAAGCGGACGATCATCTACGCGGCTCTCGTCTACGCCCTCGTGCCGCCGATCCCCTTGGTGCTGGGGATGATGGGGATTCTATCGCCGGCCACGCCGGGCCTGGCCCCGCTCCTGATCGCGTTCGCGGCGGTCCAGTACGGATCGATCAGCGTCCTGCAGATCAGCGTCATGTCGGCGCTCGCCGACATCGCCGACGAGAACGAGCTGAAGTTCGGCGTGCGCCAGGAAGGCGTGCTGTACGCGACCCGCACCCTGGCCGGGAAGATCGACCTGGCCGTGGGCACGGCGGTGGCGGGCTTGGTCATCACCCTGATCCAGTTGCCGAAAACCGCCAGGACCTCGGCCGACGTGCCGGCGGACGTCCTGTTCAATCTGGCGCTGTGGGACAGCGTCCTGGCCGCCATTCCGGGCCTGATCGCGGTGGGCTTCTACTCGCTCTACGGCATCAACCGCCACAGCTATGAAGCGACCCGCGCCGCGCTCATGGAGAGGCGCGCCGCGCTCCAGGCCGCCACGCCGCCGACCGAGCCGCCGGCCAAGGGAGGACTGGCGCCGTCACCGGCCCCTGCCGAGTGATCAGCCGCCGCGCAGCGCCTGCATGAGGCTGCCGGTGTAGGCCGCGTGGCCGACGTGGGTCAGGCGGGCCTCGAAATCGGCCCAGATCTCGCCGCCCAGGTCGCGCCAGCGCCGGCAGAAAGCGTAGTCCTCCGAGAGGTACTGGCCGGTCTCCGGCTCGATCATGGTGTCGAACACCATCACGGCCTCGGGCGCCTGGTTGTCGGCCATGTCGCCCATCTTGGCGCGCAGCTCGGGGTGGGCGTCGACGATCCGCTGCATGGCCTCGCGGCTGATCATCAGGAAGCCGGTGCCGCCATAGGCGACGCGCGCGAACCCGTCGTTGACCTCGACGCTCTTGTCCGGCGTCGGCAGGAAGCGGACGACGTAGCCAATGCCCGCCGCCTGCAGATCGGACGCCCCGGCCTTCGCGGCCGCGCGCACCTTTTCCCAGTCGATCTTCTTCAGCGGACAGACCGCCGCGATCACATCCTTGTCGGCGTCCAGGAGACGGAAGACGTTCTCGGGCCGGAAGCCGATATCGGCGTCGATGTAGAGGATGTGGGTGGCCTGCGGGTGGCTCAGGAACTGCGCCGCCAGGCGCGAGCGCCCGCGGGTGATCAGGGCCTCGCCGCCCATCATGTCCACATGCAGGCCGACCCCGCGCTCGCGGCAGGCCTCCTGGAGCTTCAGCAGCGAGCTGACGAAGTGCAGGGTGAGCTGGCCCCCGTAGCAGGGCACGGCGAGATAGATGTACGGCTGGGGCGCGTCGGACATGGCCCCTGTCATAGAGGCCGCGTCAGGCGGCGTCGATGATCCGCGGCGCGAGGCGGCGGAGCACCAGCCAGGCGAGGCAGGCCAGGGCCACGCCGATGGCGTCGGCCAGCAGGTCCCGCGGGTCCCCGTGACGCCCGAACGGCATCGCCGCCTGCAGGACTTCGATCAGGGCGCCGTAGGCCAGGGCGAAGGCCGGGATGGCGAGCCGCCGCCTGGGCGCCAGGACGAGGCCGGTCAGGGTCAGCACGAACCAGGCGGCCATGTGCTCGAACCGATCGCCCGTACCCGGGTCCGGAAGGTCCTCCGAAGGGGTCACGCAGAGCATGAGGAGGATGAGCGCGGCCAGGGCGTACAGCCCGAGCCGGACGCTTCTGGGAAACCGGGAAGGAACCATCGGCCCTTACTTGCACGTCCGCCGCCCGCTCTCTAGCGTCCGCCCGCGCAAGAATTGGCTGAGGAACGGTGCAGTGGCGGTCGAGGCGGTGATCTGGGATTTCGGCGGAGTGTTCACGACTTCGCCTTTCGAAGCGTTCAACCGCCTGGAGGCCGAGCGCGGCCTGCCCATGGACCTGGTGCGGCGGGTGAATTCCACCAACCCCGACAGCAACGCCTGGGCCCTGTTCGAACGCAACGAGATCGACGCGGCGCGCTTCGACGCCCTGTTCCTCGAGGAATCCACGGCCCTCGGCCATCCGCTGCGCGGCGCCGACGTGCTGCCGCTGCTGAACGGGCAGCTCCGCCCCCGGATGGTTTCAGCGCTGATGACCTGTAAACAGCACTTCAAGGTCGGCTGCATCACCAACAACGTGGTCTCGATGCACAGTCCCGGGCAGGACACGGCCCAGCGCGCCGCCGGCGCCATGGCCCAGGTGATGCCCCTGTTCGACGCCATCATCGAAAGCTCGAAGGCGGGGGTGCGGAAGCCGGATCCGAAGATCTACCTGATGATGTGCGACCTGCTGGCCGTGAAGCCCGAGGCCTGCGTCTACCTCGACGACCTGGGCATCAACTGCAAGCCGGCAGCGGGCCTGGGCATGAAGGCGATCAAGGTGGTCGACATGGACCAGACGCTGGCCGAGCTGGCGACCCACACCGGGCTCGCGTTCGAAGCGGAGCAGCCCGCATGAGCCGACCCGCGAAGATCGGCGCCGAGGCGGCCCTTGCGCGTCTGGAGGGCTGGGCGAAGGTCGAGGGCGACCGTGACGCGATCCGGAAGACCTACCGGTTCGACGACTTCAACCAGGCGTTCGGCTTCATGACCCGCGTGGCCCTGATGGCCGACAAGCTCGACCATCACCCCGAGTGGTTCAACGTCTACAATCGCGTGGAGGTGCTGCTGGCCACCCATGACGTGGACGGCGTGAGCGAGCTGGACGTCAAGATGGCGGCCTTCATGGACAAGGCAGCGAAGGCTTAGGGGCAGAGAATCATGGCGGGACGCGTCGCGGGCAAGAAGGCTTTCATCACCGGCGGGGCGCAGGGCCTGGGCGCGGCGTTCGCGCGCAAGCTGGCGTCGGAAGGCGCCAAGGTGTCGGTGGCCGACATCAACGCCGAGGGCGCCAAGGCCGTGGCGGCCGCGATCGACGCGGAGTTCGGTGAGGGGACGGCCTTCGCCTTCCCGCTGGACGTCACCAAGGAAGAGCAGTGGATCTTCGCCCTGGAAGAGGCCGACGAAGCCATGGGCGGCATCAGCGTGCTGGTGAACAACGCCGGCATCAGCCGGGGCGGCAACATCGAGGAGCTGAGCTACGAGGACTGGAAGCTCGTGATGAGCGTCAATGTGGACTCGGTGTTTCTCGGGACCAAGCACGCGCTGAAGTACCTGCGCCAGAACCAGCCCGGCTCGATCATCAACATCTCCTCGATCGCCGGGGTCATCGCGGGCCACAACACGCCCGTCTACAACGCCTCGAAGGCGGCGGTCTGGCTGCTCTCCAAGGGGATCGGCCTGCACTGCGCCAAGCAGGGGCTGAACGTGCGGTCCAACTCGATCCACCCGACCTTCATCGACACGCCGATCCTGGACCCCCTGCGCCAGCGGTTCGGCAAGGAGGAGGCCGAGGCCAAGCTCGCGCGCCAGGTGCCGCTGGGCCGCATCGGCCAGCCCGAGGACATCGCCAACGCGGTGCTCTACCTGGCTTCGGACGAGAGCGGCTTCATGACCGGCGCCGAGCTCCGCCTGGACGGCGGCATCAGCGCGATGTGATCAGTTGACGACGATGGCGCCCAGCAGGACGCGGGCGCCGGGCCGGCCCAGGATGGCGTCGGTCTGCCGCTGCAGCGCCTGGCCGATGTAGTCGGCGCTCGGCGGAACGCCGGGGCCGAGGCCGGCGGCGTACGACTGAATCGTCTGGACATAGGCGGCCCTCAGCCGCGGCGTGGACTGCTCTACCCGCGTGCGCAACGCCTCGTCCGGCACGTCGAGGCCGCAATCGACCGACAGCACGCCGCGCCGGCCGCTGGCGCGCAGGGTGGTCCCGAGCAGGGGCTGGACCGGCACGTACGAGCCGCCGCCCGACTTCTTCTTCTCGCCCCCGCTGGACGCGCGCGCGGCCGCCGGCAGGGCGGCGAGGGCGGCGAGGCTGAGGAACAGGCGGCGGTCCATGGCCTCGGATATCGCCGATCATGGTTAGCGGTCTCTTTACGCGGCGCGGTCATGGTGCCGGCAGACAGGCTGCCTGCGGAGCGCCCCTTGGGCCGATTTGCGCCGACCAAACTCGACCTCGACGGCAAGGTCATCCTCGTCACCGGCGGCACCGGCTCGTTCGGGCGCCGGTTCATCGAGACCGTGCTGGAGCGCGCCAGCCCCCGAAAGCTGATCGTCTATTCGCGCGACGAGCTGAAACAGAGCGAGATGCAGATCGACCTCGCCGAGCGGTTCGGGCCGGAGAAGATGTCGGTGATGCGCTTCTTCCTGGGCGACGTGCGCGACCGCGAGCGTCTGGCCCTGGCGTTCCGAGGCGTCGACGTGGTGATCCACGCCGCCGCGCTGAAGCAGGTGCCGGCGGCCGAGTACAATCCGTCCGAGTGCATCCACACCAACATCATGGGCGCCGAAAACGTGGTCCGCGCCTGCCTCGCCAACGGGGTGAGGAAGGTGGTGGCGCTGTCCACCGACAAGGCCTGCAACCCGGTGAACCTGTACGGCGCCACCAAGCTGGCCTCTGACAAGACCTTCGTCGCGGCCAACAACCTCTCGGGCGACATCGGGACGCGCTTCTCGGTGGTCCGCTACGGCAACGTCGTGGGCTCCCGCGGCTCGGTGATCCCCTTCTTCCAGCGCCTGATCCAGCGCGGCGCGACCGAGCTGCCGATCACCGACCCGCGCATGACCCGCTTCCTGATCACCCTGGAGGAGGGCGTCGACTTCGTGCTCTCGTCCCTGGACCGGATGCACGGGGGCGAGGTGTTCGTGCCCAAGATCCCGTCCATGAAGATCACGGACATCGCCGCCGTCATGGCCCCGGGCCTCGCGACCAAGGTCATCGGCATCCGCCCCGGCGAGAAGCTGCACGAGATGATGATCTCGGCGGATGACGCGCGGAACACCGTCGACCTCGGCGACCGCTACGCCATCGAGCCCGCCTTCGTGGAGTACACCCGCGCGCCCCTCGAGGGCGGCCGGCTGGCCGACGAGTTCAGCTACGCCAGCGACACCAACGACGACTGGCTGGACGGCCCCGGCCTGCTGGTCATGCTGGACGACGGCAAGCCCCGCCGCCGCCGGCGCGCCGACGACTGAGCCTGCGACCCCTATGGCCGATCCCATGCTGCCCTACGGCCGCCAGACCATCGAGGACGACGACATCGCGGCCGTGGCCGAGGCGTTGCGCGGCGACTTCCTGACCACGGGCCCGACCGTCGAGGCCTTCGAACGCGCTTTCGCCGAGACGGTGGGGGCCCGGCATGCCGTGGCCTGCGCCAACGGGACCGCGGCCCTGCACCTGGCCATGCTGGCGCTGGACGTGAAGGCAGGCGAGGCCGTGATCGCCCCTTCCATCACGTTCCTGGCCACGGCCAACTGCGCCCGCTACGTCGGCGCGGACGTGGTGTTCGCCGACGTGGACCCGGAGAGCGGGCTGATGACCCCCGCGACCCTGGCCGAGGCGATGGGACGCCTGGGTGGACGGCGGCTGCGTGCGGTCCTGCCCGTGCACCTGCGCGGCGACGCCGTCGACCTGCCGGGCCTCGCAGACCTGGCGGCGAGCGCCGGGGCCGTCCTGGTGGAAGATGCGCCGCACGCCGTCGGAACGACGATGAAGTTCGGCAATACGGCAGAAATCGTCGGCGATGTGCGCCACTCCGCTATGGCCACCTTCTCGTTCCATCCCGTGAAGGCGATCGCCACGGGCGAGGGTGGGATGGTCACCACCAACGATCCGGCCCTGGCCGGACGCCTGAGGATCCTGCGCTCCCACGGCATGGTGCGGCCGGAAGGGGCTGATCCCTGGTGGTACGAAATGCCCGAGCCGGGCTTCAACTACCGCCTGCCCGATATCCTCTGCGCCCTGGGTCTGTCGCAGCTCAAGAAGCTGCCGCGCTTCGCCGCCCGCCGCCGCGCCTTGGCCGCGGCCTATCGCGAAGCCCTGGCCCCGCTCGCCCCGCGGGTGCGGCCGGCGGCGCAGCCGGCGTGGAGCGACCCGGTGCTGCACCTCATGACCGTTCTGATCGATTTCGAGGCGGCCGGGCGCTCGCGCCGTGAGGTGGTGGACGCGCTGAGGGCCCGCGGAATCGGCAGCCAGGTCCACTACATCCCCGTCCATCGCCAGCCCTACTACCGCGGGCTCTACGGCGACCTGGACCTGCCCGGCGCCGAGGCCTGGTACGGCCGCTGCCTGTCGCTGCCGCTATACCCCGGCATGGCGGACGACGACGTGGCGAAGGTCGTTGACGCTCTTCGCGCGGCGCTGGACTAAGCCGCGAGGCCGGCGGCCTGGATCAGGTCGCGGACCTGGCGCATCTGGTCGGGCGCGTTGGCCAGTTCGGCGCGCGTCTCATCCAGCTTGAACAGCCGGAGCGCTTCGGCGCGGGCGCGGTTGGCGGCGGGTCCCAGCGGGGCGTTCTCGCCGGACGCCAGCCGCAGCAGCAGCGTCAGGCGGTGGAGCAGCGGGGCGTTGGCGCGGGCGACGGTCTGCGACAGGCGCGCGTGGGCCTCCACGTGGCCGCCGATGTCGCCCAGCTTTTCCTGGATCGGCTCGAAATCCTCGGCGACCAGCCCGCAGCGGCCGACGGCGCGATGCAGCGTCGCCAGCTGGCTCAGCCGCGCGCCGGGATTCTCGTCGCCGGCGGTCATTTCCTTCTCGAAGCGGAGCGAGCCGATCACCGCCTTTAGCCAGCCGCCGGCCTGCCGCTTGTTGGCGGCGCCGATGACGTTCTCGGTCAGCCAGATCAGCGCCTCGACTTCCTGCTGGGACGTCATGCCCGAGCCCAGGTAGGCCTCCACGAAGTCGCCGGTGACCAGCATCTTGGAGCGGGCGATGAAGGCGGACTGCACCTCCTCCAGCGGCAGGAGCTTGCCGGCCGACGCGGTGAGCGACATGGCCAGAGCGCGCAGCACGTCGATCTCCCGCGCCGCTTCTCCGGGGCACAGCCGCCGCGGTCCCGTCAGTTCCCGCAGGATCCGCCGGCCGATGGCGGCCCGCGTGTCCTGGAAATTCTCGCCGCTCAGCCATTGGGCCAGGCGCACGGCCAGCGGCGACAGCGGCGGCATCACCTTGGCCACCGAGGCTTCGACCTGGATGAGCCGCTCGACCGAGTCGTAGGCGGCCAGCCGGGTCATGGCGGCCAGGTTTGCGCCCAGGTCGCGGCCCTTGCCGAGGATGTCCGTGATGCCGGGCTTGGCCTCGAGGATCTCGGCCAGCGGCTGCTGGATGGTGCTGAGGGCCAGGCCCCGGGCAGGTCCCTTCGCCGGGGCGGCGTCGGCCAGGTCGATCAGGCGCGTGACCTTGTCCGACCAGTTGGTGGCCGGTGCGATGGACGCGGCGACGCCCGCGCCCAGCAGGTAGCCGCGCTCGGGGTCCTGGGCCAGGCGCTCGGCGGCGGCGCTGAAGCCTTCCTTGTCGACGTCGGGCAGCGTGCCCTTGCGCGCGTCCTTCAGCAGGCGGTCGACGGCGCGCTCGATCAGGCTGTGGAAGATACGGATCAGCTCGTGCACCGACATCGATCGGGCGTGAGCTTCCGGAATGGCGATCTTCTGGACGGCGTGCTGCAGGTCGACGCCCGAGGCTTCCAGCTTCTCCACCAGGTCCGGGCGGTGCAACAGCTCGAAGGGCGTGGCGTTGTTACGCTCGAGCCAGGTTTCCAGCAGGCGGCCGATGCGTTCCCGGGCGTGCAGCGTATAGAGATCCTGCGGCGTGACGCAGAGGGGCTGCGGCTCGGCCTGCGGCTTCACCTTCCCCTGGGCGTCGGCCGCGCCCAGCTTCTGGATGACGACCGACTGGAACTCCCGGCTTTCCTCGTCGAAGACCTCCTTGGTCACCTTCACGGCGGCCACGCGGCCCTCGGCCATGAGTTCCTGGGCGGTCGACAAGGCGGCGGCGCGATTCTCGGTGGCGAGGTCCAGCGTCCACGGCGCGCCGGGCGTCTTCCGTATGAAGACCTCGAAGTGCACTCTCGAACCACCCATCTACGCATCCCCCCGCGAGGGAATCACGTTCTCTGAAACAGCTTAAGGCCACGTTGACTTTGTTTGCCTTTTCAGCGGCCCCATTGAGGCCACGGTGAAGGCTCAATACCTTCCCGCACTTCGGTTAAGGAGAAGTCCACCTCAGATGGCGAAGATCACCTTGGTCGACGATGACGAAAACATCGTCACGTCCGTCAGCCTGGCGCTCGAAAGCCACGGCCATGCCGTGAAGGCTTATTACGACGGGGCTTCCGGCCTGGCGGCGCTCGAGAACGATCCGCCGGACGTGGCCATCCTCGACGTGAAGATGCCGCGCATGGACGGGATGGAGGTCCTGCGCCGCCTGCGGCGGACCCAGGACACGCCCGTGATCATCCTCACGTCCAAGGACGAGGAGATCGACGAGATCCTCGGCTTCAACCTCGGGGCCGACGACTACATCCACAAGCCCTTCAGCCAGCGGCTGCTGATCGAGCGGGTGAAGGCGGTCCTGCGCCGCTCCGGCCGGGGCGGCGCAGGACCGCCTTCACCCGCTCGATCAGCAGCCGCTGGCTGAAGGG
>NZ_LSJI01000131.1 GCF_001557235.1 Phenylobacterium sp. CCH9-H3
GCCCTGATCGAGCGCGTCGACGTCCTGACGGGCGGCGCCTCGGCCGTGTACGGCGCCGACGCCGTCGGCGGCGTCGTCAACTTCATCATGGCCAAGAACTTCGAAGGCGTTCGTCTCGACGCCCAGTACGGCCTCTACCAGCACGACAACGGCAATGCGATCGCCGACGTGGTGCGCGCCCGCGCGGCGACGGCGGCGAGCCCGGAGTTCTTCCAGCTGCCGAAGGACAATGTCCGTGACGGCGAGATGAGCCAGGTGACGCTGGTGATCGGCGTGAACTCGCCGGACGGCAAGGGCAACGTGACCGCCTATGCCGGCTATCGCCACGTCGAGCCGATCCTGCAGGGCAACCGCGACTTCTCGTCGTGCACCCTGAACT
>NZ_LSJI01000132.1 GCF_001557235.1 Phenylobacterium sp. CCH9-H3
GAACGGCAACATGAGCGGCGCGCCGATCCTGCTGCCCGCCCGCCACCTGCTGAACATCCTGATCGGCCTGGCGATCGTGGCGCTCGTGGCGGTGCTGGTGATGAGCGGCGGCCAGGCGACCTGGGCCTTTTGGGCGATCTTCGCGCTCAGCCTGCTGATCGGCGTCACCCTGATCATCCCGATCGGCGGCGCCGACATGCCGGTCGTGGTGTCGATGCTGAACAGCTACTCGGGCTGGGCGGCCGCGGCTCTGGGCTTCACGCTCGAGAACATCACCCTGATCATCACCGGCGCCCTGGTGGGCTCGTCGGGCGCGATCCTCAGCTA
>NZ_LSJI01000133.1 GCF_001557235.1 Phenylobacterium sp. CCH9-H3
CCCCCACCCCATGTTCCCCTTCCGTTCATGGCGCAAGGTCTCGACCTCACGGAGCACGAACAGGCGTCCCTCGCCGAGCTGGCCGAGCTCGACATGGCGCTGGCGCGGCATGTCCATGCTCATGCGCTGGCGGCGGACGAGCCGGCGACCATCGCCGAGATGGCCCGGGCCTATCAGCGGATCGCGCGCTCGGCGCGGCAGAGCCTGGCGCTCACCGCCAAGCTGCGGCGGGATGCGGCGCGCGACGCCCTGGAGGCCGCTCGCGAGGCGCGGCTGAAGGCCGACCGCGACGCGATCCTGGCCCCCTTGGCGCGCTTCGCCCGCCCGGCCGATGACGCCTACGACTACGAAGACGAGGACGAGGACGACGAAGAGGTCGGGGCCGGCGACGAAGCCGAAGACGACGCCTGCGCGGACGACGCCGACGCCCCCGTCCCCGCCCCTGCCCCCATCGACCCCGCCGTCCTGGCCCGCGAGGCCGAACTGCGCACCGCCCTGCGCCGGCTGATCTGGGACGAGCGCGAGCGCCTGGAGACCGAGACGCCCGAGGACCTGTTCGTCCTGCTGGACGAGCGCCTGGAGGCGGTGCGGC
>NZ_LSJI01000134.1 GCF_001557235.1 Phenylobacterium sp. CCH9-H3
CCAGTCGGCGGCCGCGACCTCGGCCCGCCTGCGCCGGAACCACCGTTCGGGGACCAGCTCGCGGGCGATGAAATAGAGGATCAGGGCGCCGCCCAGGATCACGCCGCCCCAGAAGATGTAGGGCAGCACCGGCAGGATGATCTTCAGCACCTGGAGCAGCGGCTCCAGCCAGGGCGGCGGCGCAGGCGGCGCGGGCGGGCCGGCGAAGTCGAACTGGATGCCCGGGGTCTTCCGCAACGCCTCATGAGCGGCCATGAGCTGATGCTCCGCCACCCCGTCCGCCGCCGCCCACGCCCCCGAACCCTGCACGCACACTCCCGAGTTGCGGCGGGAAGCCTAGACGACCGACCGCGCGCCGCAAGCCTTGACCCGGGAAGGGTTTCGCGGTGACGACTTTCCCATGACCGACGCCGATTTCATCCGCGGCCTGCCCAAGGCCGAACTGCACCTGCACATCGAGGGCAGCCTGGAGCCCGAGCTGATGTTCGAGCTGGGCCGCCGCAACGGGATCGCCCTGCCGTTCAAGACGGTGGAGGAGGTGCGCGCCGCCTACGCCTTCTCCAACCTGCAGGACTTCCTGGACATCTACTACCAGGGCGCCGGGGTGCTGCTCACTGAGGCCGATTTCCACGACTTGGCCATGGCCTATTTCCGCCGGGTGGCGGCCGACGGGTGCCGGCACGTGGAGCTGTTCTTCGACCCGCAGACCCACACCGACCGGGGCGTGCCGTTCGCCACGGTGATCGAGGGCCTGACCGCCGGGATGGCCGAGGCGGAGCGGGATCTTGGGATCACCTCCAGCCTGATCCTCTGCTTCCTGCGCCATCTCAGCGAGGAGGCTGCGTTCGAGACGCTGAAAGCCGCCGAGCCGTGGCTGGACAAGATCGCGGGCGTCGGCCTCGACAGCTCGGAGGTGGGCCACCCGCCGTCGAAGTTCGCCCGGGTGTTCGCCGCCGCCAAGGCCAGGGGGCTGAAGGTGGTGGCCCATGCCGGCGAGGAGGGGCCGCCCGAGTACGTGTGGGAGGCGCTGGATGTGCTGCATGTCGACCGCATCGACCACGGCAACCGGGCGCTGGAGGACGAGGCCCTGGTGAAGCGGCTGGTCGCCGAGCAGATGACGCTGACCGTCTGCCCGCTGTCGAACCTGAAGCTCTGCGTGGTGGACGACCTGAAGGCCCACCCGCTGAAGCGGATGCTGGGGCTGGGGCTGAAGGCGACGCTGAACTCGGACGATCCGGCCTATTTCGGCGGCTATCTCGGCGAGAACTGGCTGCAGACAGCCCGGGCGCTGGGGCTGACGCGCGAAGAACTGGTGACGCTGGCGAAGAACAGCTTCACCGGCTCGTTCCTGCCGGAGGCGGCGGTGAAGCGGCGGCTGGCCGAGATCGACGCCTATGTGGCGGGGGCGGCTTAGCGTCTAACCGCAGAAAACGCGGACGACGCAGAAGGGCGCCGGCGGCCCGGTGTCCGAGCCCCCGTCCGCAACCTTCCGCGTCGGTCAGGATCTGAAGTTGGTGGCAGGCTGAGTTGGGTGGCGGGCCTCAGCCCGAGCCCTGCCAGGGCGGGCGGGCATAGCCCTTGAGGTCCTTGAGCCAGCGGCGGACCAGGTCGATGTCGGGGTCCGGCAGCTCGCGCCAGCGCCCCGCGTTGTCGGGATCGAGGTCCATCTCCGCGCAGAGCTCGGCGACGTAGTCGTCCAGCGGACGGGTGGCGAAATCCTCGTTGCAGCGCTCGTCCAGCAGCCAGGCCTCGAGCTCGCGATAGCACTGGCCGGCAAACTCGCGCTCGGCCTCCAGCTCGCTGCGGTCGAAGCCCTCGGACCAGATCACCCGGCGAACGGCGGTGCGCAGCTCGGCGGCGCGGGCGTCGGCGGCCTCGATGTCGACGGGGAACCGGCGGCGCGGCGGCTCCGGCTCGGGGCGGGCGCGGCTGAGAAGCGCGTCCTGCCGGGCTTCCCGCGCCGCCTCGCGCGCCTCGCGGGACTCCGAGCGGTCGAACCGTTCGTGCAGGGCCAGCGACTGGCGCAGCGAACGGGCCATGCGCTGATAGGTGCGGCCCTTCTCCGCCTCCTCGGGCGTGTCGATGGCGCGCAGATAGCTGGCGTGCGCGGCCTCGCACGCGGCGAGATCCAGCTCGGCCACCTTCGCCAGCATCTGCTGGCGCCGCTCGGCGATGTCGGCGTTGAACGACATGAACATAACGGGAACATATGGGACGCCCGGATGTCAAAGTTGTTCGGGGATTTTTTGGGAGCACACGAGAAGCGGATGGCTATGGAATGCTGTGTCGTCACGCTGCGGGGAGAGGCCCAATGAGCGAAGTGCTTGAACGCGCCGACGCCCTGTTGTCCGTGGCCTTTGTGCTGGTCGGCGCCGTGACCTGGGTGCGCGTGCTTCCGACGCTTGCGCCATCGAAACCAGCCCGTGGGGCGTCTGCCCAACGGCACGCGTTAGCCGAAACGCTCCGGATCACGTTCGTCTATGGGCGAGCCGATCCAGTGGTTCGCAGAGCGCGCGTGCTGCTGGTGGGGATTTCGATCCTCGGAGCCGTCCTCTTGGACGTTCGGCTGCTGTCGTTCTGAACGCCCCGCTGGCGAAATGACCTTCACCTCCCCCGCGAAGCGGCGGGAGGGGGACCAGTCGCCGAGCGCAGCGGAGAGCGACTGGGGGAGGGGGCGAGCCGTCGGCTTGGCGGAGGGAATGGCTGTATTGAGCGCGGCGGGCGTGGCTCGCCCCCTCCACCCCCCGCTCTTCGGACGGCTAGCGC
>NZ_LSJI01000135.1 GCF_001557235.1 Phenylobacterium sp. CCH9-H3
CTCTTCGTCGGCGCGCAGCCGGTGGCGGACGACATGGTCGAGGTCTATGTGAGCGACACGGGCCATGGAATCGGCCCGGAGGCGGCGGAGCAGCTGTTCCAGCCGTTCATGACCACCAAGGTGCACGGGATGGGCATCGGCCTGTCGATCTCGCGGACCATCATCGAGGCCCATGGCGGCCGGATCTGGGTCGAGCCGAATCCCGGCGGCGGCGCCGTTTTCCGCTTCACCCTGCCCGGCGTGCGGGAGGAGGAACTGACGCAAGATGAGTGAGCCGATCGTCCACCTGATCGACGACGACGAGGCCGTGCGCACCTCCCTCGCCTTCGTCCTGGAGATGAGCGACCTGCCGGCGAAGACCTATCCGTCGGCGATCGAATTCCTCGAGGTCGCCGACAGCCTGGCGGGCGGATGCATCGTCACCGACGTTCGCATGCCCGAGATGAGCGGCCTCGACCTGGTGCGCCGCCTCAAGGAGCGCAACATCAAGCTCCCGGTCATCGTGATCACCGGCCACGGGGACGTGCCGCTCGCCGTCGAAGCCATGCGCGCCGGCGTGATCGATTTCATCGAAAAGCCGTTCGACGACGAGGTCCTGTTGCGCGCCATCCGCATGGCGCTCGATTCCACGGCGGAGTCGGACGCCCAGGCCCAGGAACGCCAGCGCTTCGAAGAGATGCTTTCGACCCTGTCCGGGCGGGAGAAGGACGTCCTGCGCGGCGTCATCGCGGGCAAGATGAACAAGGTCATCGCCTTCGAGCTCGGCATTAGCCCGCGTACGGTCGAGGTCTACCGGGCCAACGTGATGAGCAAAACCAACGCCAACGGCCTGTCGGAACTGGTCCGGATCGCCCTGCTCGCCGGCTTCTGATCGGCTTGCGCCAGATCAAAGCGACGGCCGCGGGCGCGCGGCACGATGAATTCCATGGATCAGAGGATGCCCGCCCACGCCCCCGTCATCTGTGTCGTGGACGACGACGACGCCGTGCGGCGGGCCCTGGAATTCGCCCTCGATCTGGAGGGGTTCGCCGTCGAGACCTACGCCTCCGGCGAGGCGCTGCTGCTGCGGACGCAGGGAGACGAGCCCGCGTGCCTGGTGATCGACGAGCGGCTGCCCGGCGTCTCCGGCTTCGACACCCTTCGCCAGCTGCGGGCGCGCCACCTGGGCGTGCCGGCGATCCTGATCACCAGCCATCCCAAGCCGGCCATCCGCGCCGCGGCGGCCGCCGCGGGGGTTCCGATCCTGGAGAAGCCGCTCCTGGGGGAGACGCTGATCTCCGCCATCCGCGAGGCCATCGCGGCCCGCGCCACGAACTGATTTCGCTCAGGCGGCGTAGCCGCCGATGCGTTTGACGTTGCAGCGGGACCAGAGGGCGTC
>NZ_LSJI01000136.1 GCF_001557235.1 Phenylobacterium sp. CCH9-H3
TCGCCGTCGTGTTCATGCCGCCGACCCTGATCGCGTCGATCTACGGCATGAACTTCGACGTTCTGCCGGAGCTGCACTGGAAGGCCGGCTATCCCCTGGCCCTCTTGTCGATGCTGGTCGCCGCAGCCATTCCGGTGCTCTGGTTCAAGAGGCGGGGGTGGCTCTGAGGCGGCACCACTCCGGATTGCGCACAAGGTTCGCTTAAGGCTGTCGCGCAACCCATCCTTAAGCGCGTTGCCGGCATGGTGAACGCGAAGGCCTCATGTCGACCCAAGCACAGCAGCATCACACGGCGCTCGACGCCCATGCGCTCCGCGAGGCGCTCGACGCCCACCAGCGCTATCTGGCGGGGCGCGCCGGCGGCCGACGCCTCAACCTTACCTACGCCGACCTGGCCAACTGCTCGCTCGAGGGCGTGGACCTGCGCGACGCCGACCTGACGGGGGCGAAGCTCTCGGGGTCGACCCTGGCGCGCGCCAACCTGTCGCGGGCGATCCTGTTCGGCGCCGACCTGCGCGAAGCCGACATGCGGCATATCAACCTCAAGCGGGCCGACCTGCGCGGCGCCTGCATGCGCGGGGCGAACCTCGCCGGGGCCGAGCTGGCGGGCTGCGACCTGCGCGAGGGCCGGATCGCCCTGCAGGACAAGCTGGACGGCTTCCGGATCCTGCGGCACGAGCATCGGCCGGGCGAGCTGAACTACGCCGTGCTGTCGGGCGCCAACCTGCAGGGCGCGCAGATGAGCGGCGCGGTCGCCATGACCAGCGACTTCACCGACGCCAACCTTTCCGGGGCGATCCTGACCGGCGCCAAGCTGATGCGGGCGGTGCTGGACGGCGCGGACCTGTCGGGCGCGGACCTGGGCGGGGCCGACCTCACGGGCGCCTCGATGAAGCGCGCGGTGCTGACCAACGTGAACCTGAGCCAGGCGCGCCTGGACGACGCCGACCTGTCGGACGTGCTGCGCGCGCCGCCGCCGATCTTCTACATCGACGACAAGTCGCTGACCGAGGTGATGGCCGAGCACGAGCAGTTCTGCGACTCGGGCGGCCGCCAGGGCAAGGTGATGAAGCTGTTCGAGGTGGACTTCCGCCCGATGAAGACCCTCAAGCGGCGGCGGCTGTCCGGCCTGTCGTCGCCCAAGTCGATCTTCTTCGGGATGGACCTGGAGGGCGTCCAGCTCCAGGGCGCCGACCTCACGGGCTGCGATTTCCGGGGTGTGAACCTGCGCGAGGCCGATCTGCGCGGCGCCCGGTTCACCGGAGCCCAGCTGGCCCGCGCCGACCTGCGCGGCGCGAAGATGGGTCCGCTGGCCATCGGCGACAACCGCTTCGTGCGCACCGACTTCAGCCGCGCCTCGCTGCGCGGCGCGGACCTGCGGGGCGCCCACGCCCCCCGCGCCCGGTTCCTGGAAGCCGAGATGGACGGCGCCCGCATCGCCGGCTGCGACCTCACCGGCGCCGAGCTGGAAGTCTAGGAACGCTCCTCCCACGTCGCGAAGACGACGGGGGAGGTGGATCGACGCCCCCGGCGTCGAGACGGAGGGGGCGCATGGCAGCCCGCTCTGAATTTCGGGAGAGCGCCCCCTCCACCACTTCGTGGTCCCCTTCCCCCGCTTCGCAGGGGACGAGCTGTTGGCCTCACATCTCTTTGCGGAGGGGGGCGAGGTCGGGGAAGTTGGCGTCGCGCTTTTCGGCCTTGGCCTTGAAGGCTTCGGCCATGTGCGGACCGGAGAACATGCTGGTCTGCCAGACGGCGATATAGTCCAGCCCGTCCTTGATGGTGTGGTCGCGGGCGTAGTTGATCATCACCTTCGAGCCGGTCACGGCCAGCGGCGCCTTGGAGGCGATCTCCCGCGCGGTGGCCAGGGCATGGTCGACCACCTGCTCGTGAGTGTCGAACACCTCGTTCACCAGGCCGATCTCGCGCGCCCGCTGGGCCGGCAGCCGGCGGCCGGTGTAGGCCAGTTCGCGCACCCAGCCCTCGGGGATCAGCTTGCAGAGCCGGGGGAAGGTGCCGACGTCGGCGGTCATGCCGATGTTGATCTCCTGGATCACGAAGAAGGCGTCGGCCGTGCAGTAGCGGATGTCGCAGGCGCTGGTCATGTCGACCGCCCCGCCGACGCAGCCGCCCTGGATCGCCGCGATCACCGGCATGCGGGCCTCGTCCAGGCAGGAGAAGCTGTCCTGCAGCAACTTCACGTGGAAGCGCATGGCCTCGGCGTTGATCGCGCTGTCCGGCGCCGCGGCCGAGGCGGTGGATCCGCCGCCGCCGAACACCGCCAGGTCCATCCCCGCGCAGAAGTGCTTGCCGGTGGAGGAGATCACGATGCAGCGGGCGCGGGCGTTCTCGTCGATGTCGCGCACGATCTGCGGCAACTCGTTCCAGAAGGCGCGGACCATGGTGTTCATGGCCTCGGGGCGCTTCAGGCGGATGTGGGCGACGTGGTCCTCGATGGTGACGTCGAAACAGGTCCAGTCGGTGGTGGTGATGTCGATGGCGGCCGGCGCGTTCATGGCGTCCTCCCTTGGCTGCCCGATCATCGCGCGACGACCCTGCGGAAGGCCAGGGCCTCGTTTAGAGCGTCGAGGGCGCCAGGTTCTCGACCTGGAAGTCGGCCGCCTCGAGCATCCGCTCCACCACGATCGAGCGGTGGCAGCCGCGGTGGTCGGCCTCGTAGCAGAGCAGGGCCGCCTTGCGGCCCTTGGCGATCTCGATGGCCTGGGCGAGCTGCAGCTGGGCCGCGGGTTCGGCCAGGTGGGCCTCGAAGATCTGGCGCATCTCGGCGGTCCGGCCCTTGCGCGCGGTCATCCGGCCCTCCTTGGGCGTGCCCAGGGCGCGCAGGTGGACGTATTCGATGCCCGCGTCCTGCAGGCTGGAGGACAGAAGGCCCTTGGAAAACCCGGCCCGCCGCGAGGCCGCCACCGCGCGCACATCGATCAGCACTTCGACGCCCGCCGCCTTCAATGCGTCGATCACTTTCGCCTGGGGGGCGGATTCATAGCCGATGGTGGCGAGCGGAAAGGCCATGTCACTCCGGTTCCGGGCGGGTGTGCGCCTCGATCAACGCCTGGGCCGCGCCCTTGGCTGCCGCGGCCGGGCCATCCGGCCCGAAAAGCTGGCTGGACACATAGACGCCCTCGATCAGCAGCAGCAGCGCGTCGGCCAGCTTCTTGGGCTTGCGGGCGTCCATGGCCTTGGTCATCTGGCGCAGGCGTTCGCGCAGGCCCTGCTTGTGCTCCACCGAGACCAGGCGGCCGGGATGGTCGGCGGCGGGATACTCCACCGCGGCGTTGGTGAGCGCGCAGCCGCGGTAGCCGGGCCGGGTCGCCCGCTCGCCCAGTTCGTCGAAGAAGGCGAGGATCTGCGCCTTGGGATCTCCCGGGTGCTTGCCGGCGGCGGCTTCGAAATAGGCCCAGAAGCCCTCGCCCTGGCCCTCGAGGTAGGCGGCGATCAGATGATCCTTGGAGGGGAACGCCCGGTAGAGCGTCGGCTTGGTGGCGCCCGCGCGCGAGACGATCTCGTCCACCCCGATGGCGCGGGTGCCTTCGCGGTAGAAGAGTTCGCCTGCGGTGGTCAGGATGCGCTCGGCGGCTTTGGGCTCGCGCGGCGCGTCCTTGGCAGGCTTCGGCTTCGCAGTCTTGGGCATGGAGGTCTGGGTCATGGCGGGCCTTGACAACGTTACAGACCGGTACGTATTGGTCGGCGTCGATAATTTTCCGTACCGGTCAGTTACATGAGCCTAGCACGCCGCCGGCCTTTCGGCCAGAACTACGCCTGGGTCGTCGCGGGGGTGACGTTCCTGAGCCTGCTGGCGGCCGCGGGCCTGCGCTCGGCGCCCGGGGTGCTCCTGACGCCGCTGCACGATGCGTTCGGCTGGGAGCGGGCCGAACTGTCCGCCGCCGCGGCCATCGGCATCTTCCTCTACGGTCTGATCGGGCCGTTCGCCGCGGCCCTGATGCAGACCCTGGGCGTGAAGCGCACTCTGCTGACCGGTCTCGTCCTGATGAGCGGCTCCACCGGCCTCAGCCTCTTCATGACCGAGCCCTGGCACTATCTCCTGACCTGGGGCGTGCTGTCGGGCTTCGGCAGCGGCGCGGTGGCCCTGGCCATGGGCGCCACGGTGGTGAACCGCTGGTTCGTCGCCCGGCGCGGGCTGGTCATGGGCCTGCTCAGCGCCTCGACGGCCACCGGCTCGCTGATCTTCCTGCCCGGGATGGCGGCCCTGGCCGAGACCGGCGGCTGGCGGCCGGTGGTGATCGCCGTGTCGTTGGCGGCGGCGGCGCTGGTCCCGCTGGTGCTGTTCCTCATGCCCGAGCGCCCGTCCGACATCGGCCAGCCGGCCTATGGCGCCGCAGAGGTCGAGCCGGCCCCGCCGCGCGGGCGGCCGGGGGACGCGGTGATGCTGGCGCTGTCGGTGCTGGCGAAGGCGGGCCGCAACCCGGCCTTCTGGCTGCTGTTCGCAACCTTCTTCGTCTGCGGCTTCACCACCAATGGCCTGGTGGGCACCCACTTGATCTCGTTCTGCGGCGACCGCGGCCTGGCCCTGGTGCAGGCCGGCGCGCTGCTGGCCGCCATGGGCGCCTTCGACATCGTGGGCACGACAGCCTCGGGCTGGCTCACCGACCGCTACGACCCGCGCAAGCTGCTGTTCGTCTACTACGGCCTGCGCGGCCTCTCGCTGATGGCCCTGCCGTTCCTGCAGTTCGACGTCGTCAGCCTGACGATCTTCGCCGTGTTCTACGGCCTCGACTGGCTGGCCACCGTGCCGCCCACGGTGCGGCTGGCGACCGAGAGCTTCGGCGAGCGCGAGGGGCCCATCGTGTTCGGCTGGATCGCCTTCGGTCACCAGGTGGGCGCGGCGACGGCGGCCTTCGGCGCCGGGGCTCTGCGCGACGTCCAGGGCAGCTACGCCGCCGCCTTCGTCATCGCCGGGTTCCTCGCCGTCTTCGCCGCCTGCGCCGCGCTGCTCATCCGTCGCCAGGACGAGGCGCCCCCCGCGACGCCCGTTCCGGCATGAGCGGGTTTCCTCTCGCGGCGTCAGCGCGATAGGAAGCGTCCATGAATGCGATGGTCGGATACGAGCCGCGGGCGCGGCGTGTGGCGCTGCCGGCGAGGGGCGGCGAGATGGCGGTGCTGGACTTCGGCCCGCCCGAGCGGCCGGTCGATGTGGTGTTCTCCCACGCCAACGGCTTCAACGCCCGCACCTACCGCACCATCCTGGCGCCG
>NZ_LSJI01000137.1 GCF_001557235.1 Phenylobacterium sp. CCH9-H3
CCCGCATCCGCTGGACCGGAGTCCCACCGGAGTACAGCACGGCCTCCTGCGCGCCGGTGTCCACCTCCAGCCGGTAGCCCGGCGGCGCGTGCGGCATCCATCGCCACCGCTCGAGGTTGGCGTCGATCTGGGCCAGCCGCTCGGCGGCGGTGACGTTCAGCGCCGCGCGCGTGGCGGGGCCGAGCACGCCGTCGACCTCCAGGCCATGCAGGTCCTGGAACGCGCGCAGCGCCGCTTCCAGCTCCGCGTCGAACAGCGCCAGATCGCCCGACCCGGCGCCGTAGCCCTCGGCCGCCAGCCGCGCGCGCAGCGCGGTGACGCCGCCGTCCCGATCGCCGAGGCGCAGCGTCGGGCCGCCAGGCACGCCGGGCCAGCCGCCGACGTCCACGGTCATGGCATAGCGGTCCCTCACGGCGACAAGAGCGCGGTAGGCCGGCGCCGGCGGGGCGGCTGGATGCCTGGCTCGGGGGAC
>NZ_LSJI01000138.1 GCF_001557235.1 Phenylobacterium sp. CCH9-H3
TCGAGGAAGGTCAGGCCGCCGTCGCCGGGATTGCCGCCGCCGGGGACGTCGCCGCCGGGCGCGCCCGTGTCGCCGCCACCACCGACGCCACCATCGCCATCGCCGCCACCTTGGCCGTCGGGCCCTTGCCCGCCAGTCTGGCCGCCGCCGGAACCTGAGCCTGAACCGCCGGCTCCGGAGCCGGCGGCGCCGCCTTCGGCCCCGCCGCCCGCGCCGGGATCGCCGGCCTGGCCCGTGTCGCCCGGCTGAGCGGAGCCGTCCTGGCCACCCGCCTCGCCGCCGCCGCGGAACAGGTTCAACCGTCCGGCGTCCAGCACGCCCACGCCTTCCATGAAGGTCGGGGCGGCGATCGCGGTCGCCGCGAACATCATGAAGACCACGCCGCCGTGCTTGCTGACCTTGCGGTGCCACGGGGCGTCGGCCGCCACCGGCGCGCGCGCCGCGGGATGCCAGGGCGCCAGGGCGCAGATCTCGCCGTCCGGCCCCATGACCCGGCCGGGCCACATCCAGCTCCACAGCCAGCTGGCCTTCCAAAACCGTCTGAAGCCGCGGTCGAACTCGTTCGGCCAGGCCCAGCCGAACAGCAGGGCCATCAGCCCGCGGCCGCGGCGGCCGATGTTCTCGTCATGGAGCGTGGAGGGCCACATCCAGCCCAGCAGGCTGGCCAGCCAGGCTGCGCCCCGGCCGTCGTCGTCGTGACGGGGTTCGGGCCAGATCCAGGCCAGCAGGGCCGACTTGCGGCTGCGGGCATGGGTGCGCCGGGTGTCGATCGCGTTCGCGGTCATGAGCGCCGAGCCTCGCCGGCGTCGCCGTCGGTCACGCAGATCGTCTGGAAGCTCACGTGCAGGTCCACTCTATGCCTATGAGGCCGGCACGAACCCCCCCGGGTGTGACCGCCTATGGCAGAGATGCCGCAATTTCGCCGCAGAGTCGTTAAGGACGTCGGTGTCGCGACGCTTTGCCTCGCCCCGCCCTGCCCAGAATGAGCCATGAAATCAGGAGCCACGCCGGCGGCGCGACGTCCCATTCCGCCCGAGAATCCGTGCCAGCCAGCCGGCATTGGACCTGCTCCCACTCTGCCGCGCGGGGGATCGCGGCAAGACTTCCAAGCTCCACTGTGCGCCGTCGGGGGGACGCGCGGCAATGGAACACAATCGGCAGGGGAATTTCGCTCTGAGAGGGAATGCCCCGACGCAAGCCACTCGGAGCAAGATACGGGCCAAGCTCGGCCTTGGATGCATGGCCGGCGAAATCCTGTCCCTCGCCCCTGCGGACGAGCCCTCTGACGGCGAGCGCGCTCGGGGCAGGCGCCCCAGCACGGGACTACCCGCGCGACGGTTTCCCGATCTGGGTCACCGCATACGAGAAGAGGGGCGCCGGTCGCCCGGCGCCCCTCCCCTCAGGTTCGGCAGTCCGCCTTAGTAGCCGCGGTAGCCGTAGCCGTTGTCGTAGCGATACCCGTACCGGTCGCTGCTGCGGCGATAGTCGCGGCGGTCGTAGCTCCGATAGCGCGTGTCGCGGTAGTAGGGCCGCGTGTCGCGATAGGCGTAGCCGCTACGATAGTGCTTGCGGTCGTTGCTCTTGTCGGCCGCGACACCCAGGGCCGCGCCGGCGACTGCGCCGATGGCCACGGCCTCGGTCTTGCCGTTGCCCACCGCCGCGCCGGCGACGCCGCCCAGCAGGGCGCCCAGCAGCGCGCTTTCGGTCTTCGACGTGCCCGCCGCGGCCTGGCTGGCCGGCAGGGCCACGGCGCCGGCGACGGTCAGGGCCATCGCAGCCTTCATCATCCTGTTGGTCATGGCTCACTCCTTTGCCTTGCGCCGGGTCCCGGTGGGGACGCCGATGCGATCTTGAGCCTCAACCTAGAACCCGCCGCCTGAACCCCTCCGGAGGCTCTCGTTCATTCTCGCGACAGGTTCGCGCCGTGGAACGAAGGGCTCGCGAGCCGCCTCTTGCGGGTACAGCGATCGGCGAAATGGCGTACGGTCCTCTATTCCGAATCCCGGAGGCCGGCTCTGTTCGAATTCTCCAGCTATCACCTGATGCTGGTGGGCTTCGGCGTCGCCATCGTCCTGGCCTACTGGCTTCCGCGCTTCGTTTCCGGCCGCGAGCCCGCCGCCTCGGCCCTGCTCATCGTCCTGGGCTGGGCGCTCTTCGGATGGATGCCAGGTCTTTCCGAGGCGATCAGCCCCATCCGCGCCCCCAAGGCCTGGGAGATCACCAGCGAGCTCTGCGTGATCATGGGCCTTTTCGGCGTCGGCCTGCGGATCGACAGCCTCACTGGCAAGGGGCGTTGGGCGCCCACGGGCCGCCTCCTCGCCATCGCGATGCCTCTGACCATCCTCGGCGTGGCCCTGCTGGGCTGGCAGGCCGGCGGCATGACGCTGGCGGGAGCCCTGCTGCTGGGCGCCGTCCTGGCGCCCACCGACCCCGTCCTCGCCGGCGATGTCCAGGTCGGCCGCCCCACCGAGGGCGGCGAACATCCGGTGCGCTTTACCCTGACCACCGAGGCCGGCCTGAACGACGGCCTGGCCTTTCCCTTCGTCCACCTGGCGCTGGCCGTTGCGGCCGCCGGCGCACTCACTCTGGGCCTCGCGGGCGACTGGCTCTGGCGGGACGTGCTGTACCGCATCGTCATCGGCGCCGTCTGCGGCCTCGTCGTGGGCTGGCTGCTGGGCAAGGTGCTGTTCGACCACCCCCGCGAGAACGCCCTGGCCGAGACGCAGGCGGGCGTGTTCGCCCTGGCCGGGGTGTTCGTGGCCTACGGCGCCACCGAACTGGTCGAGGGCTACGGCTTCATCGCCGCCTTCGTCGCGGGCCTTCGCCTCCGGCGTAGCGAATCCGACCACGCCTTTCACGTCAGGCTCCACGACTTCTCCGAGTCGGTGGAGCACGCCCTGACGTCCATCCTGCTGATCGGATTCGGCGCCGCCATGCCGGCGCTGCTGGCAGCCCTGGACCTGCGAGGAGCCCTCATCGGCCTGGCGCTGATCTTCGTCCTGCGGCCCCTCGCCGGCTGGATCTCGCTGCACGGGACCGCCCTGCGCGGGCGCGAGCGGTTCGTGGTGGCGGCCTACGGGGTGCGCGGGGTCGGTTCGATCTACTACCTCGCCTATGCGGGCAGCCACATGGCGCTGACCAACGAGGCCGAGCTCTGGTCCATCATCGCCTTCACCATCTTGGCCTCCACGATGATCCACGGCTTCACCGCCGCCTTCGCCGTCGAGCGCGCCACGGGCGAGAAACAGGCGCCGTAGCCTGCCACTCCGACGCGGGCCGGGCTGGTTCACTGTCGACAGCGAGGGCGGCCGCCCTCGCCCCTACGGCTCGTAGTTCAGGATCGGCGCCAGCCACCGCTCGGCCTCAGCTACGCTCCACCCCTTGCGGCGGGCATAGTCCTCGACCTGGTCCTTCTCGATCCGGCCGACGCCGAAATAGTGGCTCTCCGGGTGCGCGAAATAGAGCCCCGACACTGCCGCCGGCGGGGTCATGGCGTAGCTCTCGGTCAGGGCCATGCCCGTGGCCGCCGGCGCGTCCAGCAGGCGGAACAGCGTCGCCTTCTCGGTGTGGTCGGGCTGGGCGGGATAGCCGGGGGCCGGGCGGATGCCGCGGTACTGCTCGCCGATCAGGTGGTCCAGGTCGAACGGCTCGTCCGGGGCGTAACCCCAGAGCTCGGTGCGCACGCGGCGGTGCAGGGCCTCGGCGAAGGCCTCCGCCAGCCGGTCGGCCAGGGCGGTGGCCAGGATCGCCGAATAGTCGTCGCCGGCGTCCTTGAACCGCTTGGCCAGCTCCAGCTCGCCATGGCCGGCGGTGACCGCGAAGCCGCCGATGTAGTCGGGCCGCGTGCCCACCGGCGCCACGAAATCGGCCAGGGCGACGTTGGACTGGTCCTCGCCGGTCTTCAGCATCTGCTGGCGCAGGGTGTGCAGGCGGGCGAGCTCGGTGGTGCGCGTCTCGTCCGCATAGACCACGATGTCGTCGCCGTCGGCGTTGGCGGGCCAGAAGCCGACCACGCCGCGGGCTTCCAGCAGCCCCTCCTGCAGGATGCGGTCCAGCATGGCCTGCGCATCGCGGAACAGGTCCGTGGCCGCCTTGCCCACCACCTCGTCCTCCAGGATCGCCGGATAGCGGCCGATCAGTTCCCAGCTGGCGAAGAACGGCGTCCAGTCGATGTGGCGGCGCAGCTCCGGCAGGTCGTAGGGGGCGAAGGCGCGGGTCCCCAGGAAGGTGGGCCGGGGCGGGTCATAGGCCGTCCAGTCGGGGGTGAAGGCGTTGTCGCGCGCCTCGGCGATCGTGGCGCGGGCGCGGGTCCCCTGGCCTCTGGCGAACTGCTCGCGCACCTTCTGGTAGTCGGCCTCGGTGGCGGCCAGGAACTTGGGCTTCTCGGTGGCCGACAGAAGGTTCGAGACCACGCCCACGGCGCGGCTGGCGTCCAGCACATAGGTGGTCGAGCCGCCGGCGTACTTGGGCGAGATCTTCACCGCCGTGTGGGTCTTGGAGGTGGTGGCGCCGCCGATCAGCAGGGGCATGGTCATGCCGCGCCGCTCCATCTCGGAGGCCACATAGACCATCTCGTCCAGGCTTGGGGTGATCAGCCCCGAGAGGCCGACGATGTCGACCTTGTGCTTCTCCGCCTCGTCCAGGATGCGGTCGGCCGGGACCATGACGCCTAGGTCGATGACCTCGTAGTTGTTGCACTGCAGGACCACGCCCACGATGTTCTTGCCGATGTCGTGGACGTCGCCCTTGACCGTCGCCATCAGGATGCGGCCGGCCTGCTCGCGCGGCTTGCCGGCCTTCTCGGCCTCCATGAACGGCATGAGGTAGGCCACGGCCTGCTTCATCACCCGGGCCGACTTGACCACCTGGGGCAGGAACATCTTGCCCGCGCCGAACAGGTCGCCGACCACGTTCATCCCGTCCATCAACGGGCCTTCGATGACGTGCAGCGGACGCTCGGCGGCCAGCCGCGCCTCTTCGGTATCGGCCTCGATGTACTCGGTGATGCCGTGGACCAGGGCGTGGGCCAGGCGGCCCGCCACCGGCTGGTCGCGCCAGGCCAGGTCCGGGCCCTTGGCCTGCGACTTGCCGCCCTTGTACTTGGGGGCCAGGTCCACCAGGCGCTCGGTGTTGGAGACGTTGGTCCGCTGCGGCCGGTTGAGGATCACATCCTCCACCGCCTCGCGCAGCTCCTCCGGGATGTCGTCGTAGACCGGCAGGTCCCCGGCGTTGACGATGCCCATGTCCATGCCCGCCGCGATGGCGTGATAAAGGAACACCGAGTGGATCGCCCGGCGCACCGGCTCGTTGCCGCGGAAGCTGAAGCTGACATTCGAGACCCCGCCGGAGATGCGGGCGCGGGGGCACAGGGCCTTTATCCGCCGGGTCGCCTCGATGAAGTCGACGGCGTAGTTGTCATGCTCCTCGATGCCCGTGGCGACGGCGAAGATATTGGGATCGAAGATTATGTCCTCAGGCGGGAAACCGACCTTGCCCACCAGCAGGTCGTAGGCCCGCTTGCAGATCTCGACCTTCCGGTCGGCCGTATCCGCCTGCCCGACCTCGTCGAAGGCCATGACCACGACCGCCGCGCCATAGCGCAGGCAGGCCCGCGCCTGCTCCAGGAACTTGGCCTCGCCCTCCTTCATGGAGATCGAATTGACGATCGCCTTGCCCTGGACGCACTTCAGCCCCGCCTCGATCACCTCCCACTTGGAGCTATCGATCATCACCGGCACCCGGGCGATGTCCGGCTCGGCCGCGATCAGATTCAGGAACGTCTTCATGGCGTTCACTGAATCCAGCAGGCCCTCGTCCATGTTGACGTCGATGACCTGGGCCCCGGCCTCGACCTGTTGACGCGCCACCGACAGGGCCTCGGGATAGTTCCCCTCGGCCACCAGCTTCCGGAATTTGGCCGAGCCGGTGACGTTGGTCCGTTCGCCGACGTTGATGAAGGTAGGGCGCATCAGCTCACAGACTTGAGAGATCGGATCAGCAGGTAGACCGCGCCGCCGCCGGACGGCGCGCGATAGGCGCCCTCCGCCTCGAGGACCCGGGCCGAGATGGCGGCCAGCATCCAGCCCAGGCCCGGCAGGTCGTCGCTCGTGAGCAGGTCTGTCGCCAGTTCCTCGATCCCGTTATCGAGGCCGAACTGGCGCACCCGGCGCATGGCTTCGATGCTCTGGACCGGCCAGTTGGCGTTGGCCCACCCCCACATCCAGTCGCGCTCGCCGATCGTGCCGACCACCTGGATTTCCGCCACGACCCGGGGGCCGGCCTTGTCCGAGAACGTCAAGGTGCAGGCCGCGGCGTCGTAGTCGTAGCGATCCCATGAGGCAAGGCGATGGGTCTCGTCCATGCGCTTCTGCTTGGCGGTGAAGGTCGCGAACGCTTCCTCGCACCACGCGTCGTACCAATCCGGGGCTTTCATCAGGCGATCTCGAACGGCTCCAGGCCCGCCAGGCGCATGGCCGGCGGACGTTCCGGGATCTGCCGCGGCTTCAGTCCGCGCACCGCGTCGGCCACGTGGCGGATGTGGTCCGGCGTGGTGCCGCAGCAGCCGCCCAGGATGTTGACCAGGCCATGCTCGGCCCACTCATGCAGCTCATGGCTGGTCTGGTGCGGCTGCTCGTCGTACTCGCCCATGGCGTTGGGCAGGCCCGCGTTGGGATAGGCTGAGACCAGGGTGTCGGCCACCCGCGCCAGATCGGCGATGTGGGGCCGCATCAGGTCGGCGCCCAGGGCGCAGTTCAGGCCCACGGCGAAGGGCTTGGCGTGGCGCACCGAGTTCCAGAACGCCTCGACGGTCTGGCCCGACAGCGTGCGGCCCGACCGGTCGGTGATCGTGCCCGAGATCCAGATCGGCAGCTCCTCGTAGCCCTCGTCCGCCAGGTCCAGGATCGCCTTGATCGCGGCCTTGCAGTTCAGGGTGTCGGTGATGGTCTCCACCAGGAACAGGTCCACCCCGCCCTCGTGCAGCGCCCGCACCTGTTCCAGATAGGCCTCGTAGACCTGGTCGAACGTCACCTTGCGCGCGCCGGGATCGTTCACGTCGGAGCTCATGGACAGCATCACCGGCAGCGGGCCGATGGAGCCGGCGACGAAGCGCGGCTTGTCCGGCTCCTTGGCGGTCCAACGGTCGGCGACCTCGCGCGCGATCCGCGCGCCCTCGAGGTTGATGTCCCGTACGGCCGCCTCCATGCCGTATTCGGCCTGGCCGATGGTGGTGGCGGAGAAGGTGTTGGTCTCGGAGATGTCGGCGCCCGCGGCGAAGTACTGGTCGTGCAGGTCGGCGATGATGTCCGGCCGGGTGACGCACAGCAGGTCGTTGTTGCCCTTCAGCTGGCCCGGAGCGTCCTTGAACCGGTCGCCGCGGTAGTCCGCTTCCGCCAGCCCCCGCTTCTGGATCATCACGCCCCAGGACCCGTCGAGGATCAGCACGCGCTCCTTGGCCGCGGTCTTCAGCGCCGCGATGCGGTCTTGCCGGGTCATGCCGCGGCCTCCTTGGGTTCAGCTGTCAGGGTCTCGCGCACGCCCAGGATCCGGCAGATGGCGTAGGTCAGGTCCGCGCGGTTGAGCGTGTAGAAGTGGAAGTCGCCGAAGCCTTCCTCGGCCAGCTTGGCGCACATCTCGGCGGCTACGGAGGCTGCAACCAGCTTGCGGGTTTCGGGGTCGGCGTCCAGGCCTTCGAAGTGGTTGGCGAGCCAGGCGGGGATCGCCACGCCGATCCGGCCCGACATGTTGCGCAGACCCTCGAAGCTCGACACCGGCATGATCCCGGGCAGGATGGGCACCTCGATCCCGGCCTTTCGGATGCGGTCCACGAACCGCAGGTAGCCGTCGATATCGAAGAAGAAGTTGGTGATCGCCCGGCTCGCGCCAGCCTCGACCTTGGCCTTCAGCACGGCGATGTCGTGGTCGACCGACGGGCTTTCCGGATGGATCTGCGGATAGACGCCCACGCTCACGTCGAACGGCGCGATGGCCTTGATCCCGGCGGTCAGCTCGGTGGCGTTCTGATAGCCGTCGGGCCGGGGCGTGTAGGCGCCGCCCAGCGAGCCCGGCGGGTCGCCGCGCAGGGCCACGATATGGCGGATGCCGGCGTCCCAGTAGTCCCGGATCACCTCGTCCACCTCGGCGCGGCTGGCCTCGACGCAGGTGAGATGCGCGGCCGGCTTCAGGGTCGTCTCCTTCAGGATCCGAACCACCGTGCGGTGCGTGCGCTCGCGCGTGGAGCCGCCAGCGCCATAGGTCACCGACACGAACTCGGGCTTCAGCGGCTCGAGACGGCGGATCGCCTCCCACAGGCTTTCCTCGCTTTTCGGACCCTTGGGCGGCGAGAATTCGAACGAGACACGCGGGCGTGGCCCCTCGCCGGCGCCGGCGCGCGCGACGGGACCCAGGGCTGTATCGGCCGGGCTCACGCGGCGCTCCTCAAGGCGGTGGGCGCGCGTCGGGCGGCCCAGATTTTCACGGTCAGCCCGTCTGGGCGGGTCGGCGGCAGGGCCTGTAAACCCACCTGAGGCAACTCGGCGTCAGAGAGCCAGCGGGCCATCTCCTCGTCCGAGAAGCCTAGGCGGCGATGTTGATGCTGCTCGCGCAGGAACTCGTGCTTGTGCGGCGCGAAGTCGACGATGATCAGCCGCCCGTCGGGGGCGACGATGCGGGCGGCTTCCTTCACCGCCGCCGCCGGGTCGCCCAGGTAGTGCAGCACCTGGTGGACGACCACCAGGTCGGCGCTGGCGTCGGGCAGGCGGGTGTCGAAGATGTCGCCGTGGCGCAGCTCCACGTGGGTCAGGCCGGCCTCGGTCACGTTGCGCCGGGCGATGTTCAGCATCTGCTGCGACAGATCGAGGCCGACGGCGTGATCCGCCTGGCCGGCCAGCAACGTCAGCATCCGCCCGGTGCCAGCGCCCAGGTCGACCATCCGCCGAAAGCGACCCGGCCCCGCCGCCCGCACGATCTCGGCCTCCACATCGGCGTCCGAGACGTACAGTGAGCGGATCTGGTCCCAGCGGACCGCGTTCTCGGCGAAATAAGCCTGGGCCGCGTCGGCGCGCTCGGCCTGCACATCGTCCAGCTTGCGCCGGTCGCGGGCCAGCCCCGGGTCCTCGGGATTGATCCGCGCCAACACCTCGGCGACCACCTCGCACTGCCGGCCCGCGCCGGTCAGGCGGTAGAAGACCCAGGCGCCGTCGGGAAACCGTTCCACCAGACCGGCTTCCGCCAGCAGCTTCAGATGCCTTGAAACGCGCGGCTGACTCTGGTCCAGAACGCGACACAGCTCGAGCACCGCGAGTTCCTCGCGTTGCAGGAGCGCCAGGATGCGCAGCCGCGTCGGCTCGCCCGCCGCGCGCAGCACCTCCACCGCCTGTTTCGCTGAGAGTCTCATCGCACATAAAGATATCTTTATACGTGCTAACGTCAAGTGAATGAGCGCCCGTCGTCGGCCGGCGCTCCGTTCCGGAGAAGGGCCATGCGGCGCGTGCTGATCATCGGGAATTCGGGCGCCGGCAAGTCCACCCTCGCGGCGCGGCTCGGCCAGAAGCTCGGCCTGCCGGTCATCCACCTCGACGTCCTGTTCTGGAAGCCGGGCTGGGTCGAGAGCGAGGACGATCAGTTCCGCGCCCGGGTGGCCGCCGCCCTGGCGGCGCCTGCGTGGGTCTGCGACGGCAATTTCCCGAGCTCTTGGGACGTGCGGATGCCGCGCGCCGACATCATCGTCTGGCTCGACCAGCCGCGATGGCTATGCGTTTTCCGCGCGATCCGGCGGGTCTTCCAGTACCGCGAGGGCGAACGGCCCGACATGGCCGCCGGCTGCCGCGAGACCATCGACCTCAAGTTCTACCACTTCATCTGGACCTACGACCGCAAGGTGCGGCCGAAGCTCGAAGCCGCCCTCGCCCAGTACGGCGCCCACGCCCGCGTCGCCCACCTGCGCAGCGACCGCGAGATCGAAGCCTTTCTTGAACGGGCTTGACGTCGGAGCGCTGGATCTCGGCGCCGCCTACCGCGTGAACTTGTGGAACTTGATCCTGTGGGGGATGAGGCTGTCGGCGCCCAGGCGGCGCTTCTTGTCCTCTTCGTAGGCTTCGAAGTTGCCTTCGAACCATTCCACGTGGCTGTCGCCTTCGAAGGCCAGGATGTGGGTGGCCAGGCGGTCCAGGAACCAGCGGTCGTGGCTGATGACCACGGCGCAGCCGGCGAATTCCTCCAGCGCCTCTTCCAGGTTCTGCAGCGTCTCGATGTCCAGGTCGTTGGTCGGTTCGTCGAGCAGGATGACGTTGCCGCCCTCGGTCAGGGTCTTGGCCAGGTGGACGCGGTTGCGCTCACCGCCCGAGAGCTGGCCGACCTTCTTCTGCTGGTCGCCGCCGCGGAAGTTGAACGAGCCGACGTAGCTGCGCGTGTTGATCTCGCGCTTGCCCACGGCCAGGACGTCCAGCCCCTGGCTGATCTCCTGCCAGACGGTCTTGTTGGGATCCAGCGCGTCGCGGCTCTGGTCCACGTAGGACAGCTTCACCGTCTCCCCGACGCGGAACGTACCGCCGTCGGGCTGTTCCTGGCCGGTGATGATCTTGAACAGGGTCGACTTGCCGGCGCCGTTCGGGCCGATGACGCCGACGATGCCGTTCGGCGGCAGCTTGAACGTCAGGTCTTCGAACAGAACCTTGTCGCCGTAGGCCTTGGAGAGGCCGTTGGCCTCCAGCACCACGTTGCCCAGGCGCGGGCCCGGCGGGATCTGGATGGCGGCGGTGGTCTGCGCCTGGCGGGCGTTCTCCTGCTCGCGGACCATCTCGTCGTAGCGGGCCAGACGCGCCTTCGACTTGGCCTGGCGGGCCTTGGCGCCCGAGCGCACCCATTCCAGTTCGCGGGTCATGGCGCGCTGGCGGGCCTCGCTCTCCGACTGCTCCTGGACGATGCGCTTGGTCTTCTGCTCCAGCCAGCCGGAGTAATTGCCCTCGTAGGGGATGCCCTTGCCGCGATCGAGTTCCAGGGTCCACTTGGTCACCTGGTCCAGGAAGTAGCGGTCGTGGGTGACCAGGATCACGCAGCCTGGGAAGGCCTCCAGGTGGTGCTGCAGCCAAGCCACGCTCTCGGCGTCGAGGTGGTTGGTGGGCTCGTCCAGCAGCAGCATGTCGGGCTTGCTGAGCAGCAGGCGGGCCAGGGCGATGCGGCGCTTCTCACCGCCCGACAGCTTGTCCACCGGCCAGTCGTTGGGCGGGCAGCGCAGGGCGTCCATGGCCATCTCGATCTTGGAATCGATGTCCCACAGGTCGCCGGCGTCGATCTTCTCCTGGAGGGCGGTCATCTCCTCCATCAGCTCGTCGGTGTAGTTCTCGCCCAGCTCGGCGGCGATCTGGTTGTAGCGGTCGAAGATCTTCTTCTCCTCGCACCAGGAGATCACGTTGCCCCAGACGTTGAGCTGCTCGTCGAGCTGGGGCTCCTGTTCCAGGTAGCCCATCTTGACGCCATCGGCGGCCTTGGCCTCGCCCGAGAATTCCTTGTCGATCCCGGCCATGATCTTCAGCAGGGTCGACTTGCCCGAGCCGTTGACCCCGACCACACCGATCTTGGCGTCCGAGTAGAACGACAGCCAGATGTTCTCGAACACCTTCTTGCCGCCGGGATAGGCCTTGGTCAGGCCCTGCATCTGGAAGATATACTGCTGCGCCATGGGGCGTCCGCGCTCGCTCGTTCGAGGTATGGGGAATTCGGGCGAGCAGATAGCGGTGCGGGCGATCCGGCGCAACGCCGGAACCTGCCGAGCCTCTGCGCGTTGCAGGTGCTCGGGGACGGGGAAAGGTCATGGGTGTGCGTCGATGGGGGCGATGAACCGCCTGGCGATCCGCCGGGACGCCGGATGAGCGGGCCCAACCCGGTGGAACCGGCGCTCCACTATCTGGTGGACGCGGTTTCCGACTACGCCATCTACATGCTGGATCCCCAAGGCTCCGTGACCAGCTGGAACACAGGCGCGCGGCGGCTGAAGGGCTATGCCGAGGCCGAGATCCGCGGACGCCCGTTTTCCCAGTTCTTCACGCCCGAAGACCGCGCCGCCGGCATGCCGCAAGACATCCTGGACCGGGCCGCCCGCGACGGGCGCGTCGAGGTCGAGGGCTGGCGGCTGCGCAAGGACGGCAGCCGGTTCTGGACGCAGGGGACGATCCATGCGGTCCGCGAGCCCGGCGGCGCCCTGATCGGCTTCGCCAAGGTCACCCGCGACATGACCGAGCGCAAGGCCGCGCAGGAAGCCCTCGCCGCCAGCGAGCGCCAGTTCCGCCTGCTGGTGTCCGGCGTGGTGGACTATGCGATCTTCATGCTGGATCCGGCCGGCATCGTGACCAACTGGAACGCCGGGGCGCAGAACATCAAGGGTTATGCGGTCGATGAGATCGTCGGACGGCACTTCAGCGTGTTCTACACCGAAGAGGACCGCGCGGCGGGCGCGCCGCACCGGGCCCTGGCCACGGCCGCGGAGCAGGGCCGTTACGAAGCCGAGGGCTGGCGCGTGCGCAAGGATGGCAGCCTGTTCTGGGCCCTGGCGATCATCGACGCGATCAAGGACGAGACCGGCGCCCTGATCGGGTTCGCCAAGATCACGCGCGACAACACCGAGAAGCGGCGGGCCGAGCTGGAATTGCAGCGCGCGCACGAGCAGTTGGCGCAGGCCCAGAAGCTGGAGGCCCTGGGCAAGCTGACGGGCGGGGTGGCCCACGACTTCAACAATCTCCTCATGGTGGTCAGCGGCCAGGCCCAGTTGCTGCGGCGCAAGGTCGGCGAAGACGCCCGCGCGCTGCGGGCCCTGGACGCCATCGAAGCGTCGGCGCGGCGCGGCGAAGACCTGACCCGGGCGCTGCTGTCCTTTTCGCGCCGCCAGAGGCTGGTCCTCTCGCCCACGGCGCTGCCCGAGCGCGCCGACGGCCTGAAGGAGCTGTTGTCGGCCAGCCTGCCGCCCGCCGTCCGGCTGGACCTCGATCTGCCGGAAGACCTCTGGCCGGTGACGGTGGATGTCGGCGAACTCGAACTGGCGTTGCTGAACCTCGCCGTCAACGCGCGGGACGCCATGCCGGACGGCGGATCGCTGTCGATCGGCGCCGCGAACGTGACCCTGGATGGGTCGGGCCCCGGCGACTTGGCCGGCGACTTCGTGGCGGTCTCGCTGCAGGACACCGGAACCGGGATCGCGCCCGATATCCTTCCCCGCATCTTCGACCCGTTCTTCACGACCAAGGACGTGGACAAGGGTACGGGCCTGGGCCTGTCCCAGGTGTTCGGCTTCGCCCAGCAATCCGGTGGCCATGTGACGGTCGATAGCGACCTGGGCAAGGGCACCTGCTTCACCCTCTACCTGCCTCGCGCCGACCAGGCGCCGCGGTCGGTCGCGGACGACGCACCCCTTCCGCCGGCCTCCAGCGCGCGGATCCTGCTGGTCGAGGACAATCCCGATGTCGCCGACGTGGCCGCGCGGATGCTGGAGGAGCTCGGCCACGAGGTGCGCACCGTCTCCAGCGGCACGGCGGCGCTCGGCGCGCTGGGCGCCGGCGAGGCGCCGGACCTGATCTTCAGCGACATCGTAATGGCGGGCGATCCCGACGGCCTGGGGCTGGCGCGGCGTGTCCGCGAGGCCTTCCCGCACGTCCCGATCCTGCTGGCGACCGGTTACAGTGAGGCCGCGGCCCGGATCGGCGACGAATTCCCGATCCTGCGCAAGCCCTACAAGCTGGCCGAACTGAGCCGCGCCCTGTCCGAACAGTTGGCGGCGCATCGGCCGAGCAAGCTCGTGGATCTTGAGACGGAGCGCCGCGCGCGCGGCGTGGCGGGCAAATAGGAAAATGCCGCGGGAAGGGCGCCGACCCCCGTCCGGCTGGGATGTCCGGGCCCTGCAGCCCGACGCCGGACGATGAGCAGCCCACCCCTCCCGCGAGTTGATCCCTGGGCCGGCCGAACGAACCGGGTGGCCTGCCGAGGGGAGGAGTCGAAGCGGGCGTTAGTTACGGGCGGCCTGGAGCCGGATTGCGGCCTTGTTGCAGGCGCGGACCTGGCCGTCCGACAGCTCACGGCCGCCGGACCTGTAGCTGGCCACCGGCCCCACCACCGCGACCACCTTCTTGCACTCGCGCACCAAGCCATCGAGGTTGCCCTTGCGCGCGGCCACGCCCTCGCACTGGTCGCCATCGCAGCGCCAGGCGACGCCGGCGATGACCTCCTCCCGGGGGGCCGCGGCGGCGGAGGCGAGGCGCGCCTCGCCGCGATAGCCGACGCTCTGGGCGAACGCCGCCCCCGACGCGAACACCGCCACCGCGGCGATCGCGCTCACACGCCTGAAGTTTTGCATCTTCGTGTTCCTTTGGGTAGAAAAGAGCACGACCGGTCGCTAAGATCTAAAAAGAGCACGATCGGTCACTTTGTCAAGCAGGGAGGCTTGGCTTTTGCGCAAGGGTGAAGCAACGCGTGTCCGCATCGTCGCGGAGGCCGCGCGCCAGGCGGCGTTGCGGGGCCTCACAGGTGTCAGCCTGTCCGACGTGGCCGACGCGGTGGGTCTCTCCAAGAGCGGGCTCTTCAAGCACTTCGAGTCCAAGGACGACATGCACCTGGCCGTCATCGAGTCGGTGATGGAGCGGTTCGCGGACGTGATCTGGAAGCCCGCCGAGGGCCTCCCGCCCGGCCGCGCCCGCCTGGAGGTGGTCTTCGAACGCTGGCTGCACTGGTGCGAGGAGGAGTGGCCTGAGAGCGGCTGCCCGGTGACCGCTCTCAGCGTGGAACTGGACGACCAGCCGGGGCCCCTGCGGGACCTTCTGCACAAGCGCCTGCAGGGCTGGCGCAAGACCATGCTGCGCGAGTTCCGCGTCCTGCGGGATCCGCCGCTCAGCGAGGGCGAGGCCCAGGCCGCCTATTTCCAGATGAAGAGCTTCATCCTGGGCCACTCGGATTCGCGCCGGATGATGGGCGACGCCGATGCGCACCGCTCGGCCGCCGCGGCCTTCGAGGCCCTGCTGGATCGCACCTGCCGCCTCGCCGCCTGAGCCTTCTCCGGAACGATAACCGCCCTGCCGCGTAGTCACTGCGACCGGTGAACCTCACCCGTGACACGCGAAGGATGACAGCCATGCACAAGGACGAAGCCAAGGGCGCCGCCAAGGATATCTCGGGCTCGATCAAGGAAGGCGTGGGTAAGGCGACGGGCGACGACCGTCTGGCCGCCGAAGGCGCCGGCGAGCGCGTCGAAGGCAAGGTGCAGAAGGGCGTCGGCGCCCTGAAGGACGCGGCCCGGGACGCCCTGAAGAACTAGACGCGGACGAGACCACGTTTCGAGGGCCGCTCCGGGAAGCCGGCGCGGCCCTCGTCATGTCTGCACGTGTCCTTCTCCTCACCCGGAGGACGGAGGAGGATCAGGCTTCCGCGTCGATCTCGGCGAAGGTCTTGCCGCGGGTCTCGCGGGCGGCCAGCGCCGCGACGCCGGTGACGAGCGCCGCCGCCGCCACATAGATGGCGATGGGCGTTCCCGATCCCGTCGCCTGCAGCAGGGCGGCGGCGATCAGCGGCGCGAGGGATCCTGCGAAGATCGACGTCACCTGGTAGGCCAGGGACACCCCGGAATAGCGCATCCGGGTCGGGAACATCTCGGCCAGGAAGGCGGCCTGCGGACCATACATCGCCCCGTGGCACACCAGCGCGCCGACGCAGGCCAGGACGATCAGCTCGGGCCGACCCGTGTCGAGCAGGGCGAAGAAGGCAAAGGCCCAGGCCACCATTGCGAACGCCCCGGCCGCATAGACCGGCCGCCGGCCGATCCGGTCCGACAGCGCGCCGAACAGCGGGATCAGGAAGACGTGACAGGCCGAGGCGATCAGGATCGCCTCCAGCGCCACCTGGCGCGACAGCCCCACCTTCTGGGTGACGTAGGTGATCGAAAAGACCGTGATCACATAGTAGCTGATGTTCTCGGCGAACTTCAGGCCGGCGCCGATCACCAGCTCCCGCGGGCGGCGGCGGATCGCCTCCAGGGTCGGGGCCTTCTCGATGGCGGCGGCTTCCTTGGCCACCTCGCGGAAGGCGGGGCTCTCCTCAACCGTGGTGCGGATCCACCAGCCGACGCCGATCAGCACCGCCGACAGCAGGAACGGCACGCGCCAGCCCCAGGCCAGGAAGTCCGCCTCGTTCTGGAACGCCGCCATGGCCGCCAGCATGCCCGAGGCCAGGAGGCTGCCCGCCGCCACCCCCGCCTGCGGGAAGCTGGCCCAGAGGCCCCGGCGGGCGGCGTCGCCGTGTTCGGCCACGATCAGGAC